>RFXE01000003.1 GCA_009921785.1 Alphaproteobacteria bacterium | reverse complement strand
AGCGATGAGCGGAATATTGGAACGCTTTGCCAAGGTGGCGAGTGTTTGAAGTCGTGTTTTGTCACGTCCGCGATAAAGTGGCGTCGCCCCAAGCCAGAGATGGTTGGGTGCCTGAGATATGATACGGTTCAAGGCGCTTTTTGTTTCATCGCCGATTTTTTCAGGCGGCATCAGAATGAGACAAAGCCCCTCGCATGACGCGAGAAGATCATCGAGCGTGAGCAGGCACTCGCCTTTCTCGGCGCGGCGTTTGCCGAGGGAGAGAAGGCGCGACAAGCGCCCATAGGCCGCGCGATCTTCCGGATAGACAAGAAGATCAGGCGTACCATCGGTAAAGACGAGACGGCAACCAATCGCGAGTTTTAAGCCGCTTTCTGCGGCATCTGTTTCTTTGAGCGCAACATGCGCGCGCACAACACCCGCAAGCGTGTTGCGATCAGCAATGCCAAGCCCGGCGAGATTCAACCGCGCGGCTTCAGCCACATAATCTTCCGGATGCGATGCCCCGCGCAGAAACGAAAAATTTGTCGTGACTGCGAGTTCGGCATAGGGGGGTGACTGCGTATGCGTTGCTTTGTGCGTTGTCTTCATTACCCCCCTCCCTGACCCTCCCCCTCAAGGGGGGAGGGGAAAGGAGAGGTCTGATCCTCTGTATAAGAGTGAGTATGTTTACCTTTTCCTTGGCTCTCATCCGCAAGGAGGGAGGGAAGATGAGATGTATCGTTTGTATTTCTCAATTGATTGTTTTTCTCCCCTCCCCCTTGAGGGGAGGGGAAGGGGTGGGGGTATCTTTGACGTTACTCCGCAGCCTCAAGAATAGGCTGAGGCGGTGTCCATTTGAGCACCGGCGAGCGCGCCGCCCGCGTTTCATCCAAACGACGCAGGGGTGCATGATAGGGCGCACCGGTAAAGCGTTCGGTGTCGCCACGCTTTGCGGCAATCGCGAGATCACGCAAAGTAGCAATGAACAGATCAAGCGAGGCGCGGCTTTCGCTTTCCGTCGGTTCAATCAACATCGCCCCATGCACGACGAGCGGGAAATACATCGTCATTGGATGATAGCCCTCATCGATCATGGCTTTGGCGAAATCGAGTGTTGAGACGCCTGTGTCTTTGAGCCATGTGTCATCGAACAAGACTTCATGCATGCACGGCTTGTTGCCGAAAGGCAGAGACATGAGATCGGCAAGACAGGCCCGTACATAATTGGCATTCAACACAGCATCTTCGGATGCCTGTTTCATACCATCAGCGCCATGCGAGAGCATGTAAGACAAGGCGCGTACATACATGCCCATCTGACCGTGAAACGCTGTCATGCGGCCAAACGGATGCGCCCCATGGTTTGTGGCTTCCGCTTCATCTTCAACGAGTTGAAGACCCTCATCCGTTTTGCGGATGAAGGGAACCGGTGCAAAAGGTGCCAATCGTTCTGACAATACGACGGGACCTGAACCGGGTCCGCCGCCCCCATGCGGCGTTGAGAATGTCTTGTGCAGATTGATATGCATCGCATCAACGCCAAGATCACCCGGTCGCGCTTTGCCGACAATCGCGTTGAAATTTGCGCCATCGGCATAGAAATAGCCGCCCGCTTTATGAATTGCCTCAGCAATCGCAACGACATCTTTCTCGAACAATCCGCATGTGTTTGGATTGGTGAGCATGATCGCCGCTGTATCGGGGCCCGCAAGAGACGCCACAACATGCGGATCAACCGTTCCATCTTCGCGCACCGGCACCGAACGCACTTCAAAGTGAATAAGCGCCGCTGTCGCGGGATTCGTGCCATGAGCAGAATCAGGCACGAGCACCACTTTGCGTGTTGCTTCTTCACCGCGTGCAATGATTGCGGCTTTAATCGCCATCAACCCGCAAAGTTCACCATGCGCACCGGCTTTTGGTGACATCGCCACAGCATCCATGCCTGTGAGGGTCACGAGCCAATGTGCAAGCGTATCCATCAATTCAAGTGCACCTTGCACTGTGGCTTGTGGTTGCAACGGATGCACATCGGAGAAGCCCGGAAGACGCGCCATTTTTTCATTGAGTCGCGGGTTATGTTTCATCGTGCACGAGCCAAGTGGAAACAGGCCGGTATCGATGCCGTAATTCTTCTGCGACAAACGCACATAATGGCGCATCGTTTCAGGCTCGGAGAGGCCGGGCAAACCAATCGGGGATTTGCGTTCGAATTTTCCAAGCTTTTTGTGATGCGGGGCAGGGGCGTCGATATCAACGCCGGTTTGATCGGTGCTACCAATTTCGAAAATCAACGGCTCGATTTGTTGCAGCGCCTTATTGCCCGTGAATGTTTTATGTACGACGGTCGTGTCATGTGACGGTGTTGTGGGACGTCCTTGACGATTTAACATCACATCGCCTCCTTCAAAGCGGCCACAAGGGCATCGCGATCTTCATCTGTATTGACTTCGGTATTGGCAATGATGAGCACATCATCGAGTCCCTGATCGGGGAATAGACGCGCTGCCGGTACGCCCGCCATGATGCCATGATGCGCCAAGCGATCAACGATCTTTGTTGCATCACCCTTCAAGCGAATCGAGATCTCGTTGAAGAATTGCTCATTGATCACTTCGACATGCGGAAGCTTGGCGAGTTTATCGGCAAGCATGACCGCATTGGCGTGATTAACCTCGGCCAAAGCGCGCAAGCCCTTTTCACCGAGCAAGCTCATATGAATGGTGAAAGCGAGTGTGCAGAGTCCCGAATTGGTGCAGATATTCGATGTCGCTTTTTCACGGCGAATATGTTGCTCTCGTGTCGAGAGTGTCAACACGAAACCGCGCTTGCCTTCTGCATCCACCGTTTCACCGCACAGGCGTCCCGGCATATTGCGGACATATTGCGTCTTTGTCGCAAAGAGCCCGACATAAGGCCCACCGAAGTTCAAGGCATTGCCAATTGATTGCCCTTCGCCAACAACGATGTCAGCGCCTTGCTCGCCGGGGGAGGCCACAAGACCGAGTGAAACAACTTCGGTAAAGACGGCAATGAGCAGCGCGCCTTTTGCGTGACACGCGTCAGCAATGGGTTTCAAATCGTGCAACGTGCCGAACACATCAGGCGATTGCACGACAACGCACGACACGGTGTCATCAATCGCTGCGATAAGATCTTCTTTTGCGCGTAAATCAGGCTTTAACGTCACGACTTCGGCATTGGCCATTTCGGACAATGTCCGCACGACATCGCCATAATGCGGATGAAGTCCGCCGGAGAGAACCGCCTTGTTGCGCTTGGTGATGCGATGCGCCATCAGCACCGCTTCACCGGTGCCAGTCGAGCCGTCATACATCGAAGCATTGGCAACATCCATGCCCGTCAGCGCGGCAACTTGTGTCTGGAATTCAAACAGATATTGCAGCGTGCCTTGCGCGATTTCCGGCTGATAGGGCGTGTAGCTCGTCAAAAATTCAGAGCGTTGAATCAGATGATCAACAGTTGCCGGCACATGATGTTTATAGGCGCCTGCACCCACAAAAAATGGTCCGCTTGATGCAGATTTGTTGCGCGCTGCCATCTTCGACAAGATGCGCTCAACCTCAAGCTCACTTTTTGAAAGGGGAAGGGGTAGAACTTTGTCGAGTAATTTATCGTGCGGAATATCCGCAAAGAGTTTGTCGATATGATCGACGCCGACACGCGCCAGCATATCGCTGCGGTCATCGGCCGAGAGAGGTAAATAACGCATGAGCTTATGATCCTTTGAAAGGGAAAAGGGCAATCAGAGCGTTGAGAGATAGGTTTTGTAATCGGCTTCACTCATCAAAGCGTCGAGTTCGCTTTTGTTCGCGAGTTTGATTTTGCCGAACCAGCCTTTGCCTTCCGGATCTTCATTGACGGTGGCGGGTGTGCCTTCGAGTGCTGCGTTTGATTCGATCACTTCGCCAGAAACCGGCGCATAGACTTCGCTCGCTGCTTTTACGCTTTCAACAACGGCCGCTTCTGCGCCTTGTTTCAAATGCGCGCCCACTTTCGGTACTTCAACGAAGACCACATCGCCCAATTGGCTTTGGGCATAATCGGTAATGCCGAAAGTTGCGACATCGCCTTCAACGCGGACATATTCGTGATCTTTTGTGTAATGCGTATTTCCCATCGGATGTTCCTTTCATTTTTTTTGTAGAGCAGTCGTAAGTGATATGAAGTTTTAGCCGCGATAGAAGCGGTTCGGCACAAAGGGCATTGCGGTAATTTCAGCAGGCATTGGGGTGCCGCGCACGATCAACGACACGCGCGTTCCCAGAGCAGCATGAGCAGTGTCGACATAACCCATCGCACAGGGGCCATTCAGCGTTGGGCCGAATCCACCCGATGTTACAACACCAATTTTATCGCCCGCGTCATCATGAATCTCGGTGCCTTCGCGTGCTGGCGCGCGGCCTTCCGGCTTGATGCCCACGCGTTTGCGTTTCGGACCTTCAGTCAATTCCCGTTTGATGCGCTCATAGCCGGGAAAGCCACCGTCTTCACGACGACGCTTTTGAATGGACCATTGGATATTCGCTTCAACGGGCGATGTTGTGAGGTCAAGCTCATGGCCATAAAGGCAAAGACCAGCTTCAAGACGCAAGGAATCACGTGCGCCCAAACCAATCGGTTTCACTTCGCTTTCTTTGAGAAGCTTTTCTGCAAGCGCGCGCACTTTGTCTTCGTGAATTGAAATTTCGTAGCCGTCTTCGCCTGAGTAACCCGAACGCGAAATATGAACCGGCACACCATCAATCTTTGTTGAAAGTGCACTCATAAAGGGCATGGTCGCGACGTCTGGTGCGAAGCGCGCGAGCACGCTTGCCGCTTTTGGTCCTTGCAATGCGAGCAAGGCGCGATGCGGCGCGAGAATGAGTTTGATTGTTTTTGGCAGATGTTTTGCGAGATGTGCAAAATCTTGATCTTTGCACCCCGCATTCACAACCACCATCAGCGTGCCGTCTTCTTCCGGCAAGGCTGAACGCGTGACCATGATGTCGTCGAGAATACCGCCATCCTCAGTGAGGAATTGCGAATAGCGCTGCTGCCCAGGCTTTAGATTAACAATGTCGGCAGGGATCAATGTTTCAAGCGCACGCGCAGTCGTCTCATGATCAGCGCCAATCAGAAAGCACTGCCCCATATGGGACACATCAAAGAGACCCGCTTCGGTGCGCGTCCATTGATGTTCGGTCAGAATACCCGTCGGATATTGAACGGGCATGTCATAGCCCGCGAAAGGAACGATGCGCGCGCCAAGGGCAACGTGCAGATCGTAAAGGGGCGTGCGTTTGGTAGGGGCTGAGGCAGGGTCGGTCATCAAAAGTCTCCGGACAAGAACGCACTTCGTCCGGATCGGGATGATCCGGAGAGTGCCCCCTCTGTCCGATGACCTGAGAGATTTCCCGTTTTTGTTTGGTCGGGTTCGACCACTTCAGAAACGGTTACGCCCGTCGGTGGGATCGTCCTTGCGGGCGATCCGCTTTCCAGAGTGCCAACTCTCCGCGGTCCTTTGGCCTGAGCGTTTCCGGGGCGGTTGCGCCTTCGGCACCGGGTCAGTCGCTAAGCAACTTTCCGGATTCTTCCGCGAGAGATATTAAGCCCTCTCAATCTGACCTGAGTGACAAAATCTGTCAACAGACGTTGTCGCGTTGACCTGTTTACCCTTTAAAACCAATCGTTACGTCGGCGTCGTCCGAGCCTGCCGGCAGCGTGAAGCCTTGATCGATTACACGGAACTGCGCCTGATTCTCGTCGGCCGGAATGGTTGTTTTCAGCGCGATAGTTTTGGTCGCGACTACTTTGTCCCCCTTTTTGGCGGTAATGATAAGCGGCGCAGTGACGACACCCGGCTTTCCGGCTGTTCCGATCACTGCAATGCCTTCAACGCCAATTTTCATGACAATCGCGCCATTCTTACCAGCTGAACATTCTCGCGCCACATCACGCAATGAAAATTGGACGGTGACATCACTGCCTTTGCCTTGACGTAACGTTGAGCCGCCTTCGCGAATGTCAACTTTGGGGCAGGGCACGTCTGGTTCGGGCGCTACGGCGACGGCCTGCACTGCGGGCTCCGTCTTTTGGGCCGCGAACCAATTCGAGAAGAGCGATGATCCGCCCGACGTGCTGGCGGGGCTTTGCGATCCACCGGAGCTCATGCAGCCGGCAAGGCCGAGAGATAAAGCGGCAATAAGACTTAAGGATTGCTGGGGCTTGAAGGGCATGGGGTCCTCCTCAACTCTGGTTTCTATTCTCAGATCGGATGATCAGGGCAGTCTTGCAAGTCCGTTGGCGAAACCGGCGAGCGGAATCGGAATACCTGTTCCTTCGCCCGGCGTCGGGAAAATAATGAAAAGCGCGGTTGAACCGGTGCTGAACCGGCCAATGAGACCGTCATCCATCGACACTTCGGCCATGCAGCCATTGGCCAAACAGCGCATAAAGCCGGTTTTGCCGATATCGGTCCCGTCAATCTTGAGGCCGAGGCCTGCCGGGAGAATAATCCCCAGTGGCACAACGACGCGCAAAAGATAGCCGCCATCAGGTGCTTTCAGGACCACAACGACGAGTTGGATGTCGGGTTTGCCCTCGGCATAGACGTTTTGGACCAAAACACACTGTTCGATGGCAGATCCAGTAGCCGCATCGCAACGCAGGGCCCAGTCTCCATATTGACCGCGAATTGCAGGGTCTGGCGTTGCTGGGGTCGCAGCGGGGCTGGCGGCCCAGGCGAAACCTGCCGGAATTAGGGTCAAGAGGGCAAATAGAGCCCCTTGAAACCACGATTTGGCCATCAACTACTCCCGCCTACCGCGCTCTTTGCGGTTGCCTTGTCACCTAAGGCGGCAAGCTTGGCCCTGTCAAATAATGGTCGGTCCAAATCGACCTGATCTGGTCATATCTCTTAAGTCTTTTGATAGGAAACCCGCATTTTAATTCGACCAGACGTTGCGCGTCGTCTTTGTTTGTGATTTTTGGGGGCCGGGCGGCGCAGTCCGGTCACAAGAGTCGGTAAGACTTTTATGTCCGCGACCCTTATAACAGATGCCTCCCACGCCTGGATGGAGAAGACACGATCATGACCCGTAGGAATTTCGGCGCCACCCTCGCCGTTCTGCTGTCAGCCTGCTTTGCGGGCGCCGCTTTTGCCGGAACCGGACAGCCGACCCCGTGGCAGATGAATATGCAGACCCCGGTCACTGAAATGGCCGAGTTTTTGGGCACGCTGCATAATAGTGTGAATATTGTGATCGGGTTGATCTCGGCCTTTGTTCTTTTGTTGCTCGTCATCGTTGTGGTGCGTTTCAACGAGAAGGCCAATCCGGTTCCTTCCAAGACCACTCATCACACCGGTCTTGAAATCGCGTGGACGCTTATTCCCGCGCTCATTCTTGTCGCTATCGCTATTCCATCGTTCCGTCTTTTGACGATGCAGATTCAATTGCCGAAGGCTGACATCACCGTGAAAGCGGTCGCCCATCAATGGTACTGGTCTTATGAATATCCGGAAGATCAAGGTGGCGGTTTTGGTTTCGATTCTTACATGCTTCCGCGTGAAGATGCTGAGAAGGCCAATCAACCCGCATTGCTCGCGGTTGATAATGAGCTCGTTCTTCCCGCCGGCAAGACAGTCGTTGTTCAGGTCGTCGGTGGTGACGTGATCCATAACTTCGCGATCCCGTCTTTCGGCGTGCGTATGGACGCCGTACCGGGCCGCTTGAATCAGACATGGTTCAAGACGGATAAGGAAGGCATTTATTACGGTCAGTGCTCACGGTTGTGCGGCGCCAATCACGCTTACATGCCGATTGCGGTGCGTATTGTGAGCGCAGAAAAATATGCGGCTTGGCTCACGGAAGCGAAAAAGAAATTTGCTTCGAATGACGCTCAGCCGATCGCTCTCGCGGCGAATGAATAATTCAATTGAGTGAAGCCGAGCGACGGTCTCCGCCGCTCAGGGACAATCAGTGATACTTAGGAACAAACGAATGGCACACGCAGCGACTTCTCATGATACCCACCATGGCGACCCGACGGGTTGGAAGCGTTGGGTCATGTCGACCAATCACAAAGACATCGGCACGATGTATTTGATTTTCGCGATCATCGCGGGTCTGGTCGGTGGCTTCCTCTCCATCGCGATGCGTCTTGAGCTTCAAGAGCCGGGCCTTCAATATTTCACTAATCCGCAGACCTATAATGTGTTTGTCACGGGTCACGGCCTCATCATGGTGTTCTTTGTTGTCATGCCGGCCGTCATCGGCGGTTTCGGCAACTGGTTTGTGCCTCTGATGATTGGCGCGCCGGATATGGCCTTCCCGCGCATGAACAATATTTCGTTCTGGTTGTTGCCTGCAGCCTTTGCTCTATTGGGCATTTCGCTCTTCGTTGAAGGCGCCCCAGGTTCGAACGGCTTCGGTGGTGGTTGGACGGTTTATCCACCGCTCGCAACGATGGGCCATCCTGGCCCTGCGCTCGATTTTGGTATTCTCTCGCTTCACTTGGCGGGTGCGTCATCGATCTTGGGCGCAATCAATTTCATCACCACGATCTTGAATATGCGTGCACCGGGCATGACGATGCACAAGATGCCGCTCTTTGCGTGGGCGCTTCTTGTAACGGCCTTCTTGCTGCTTCTGTCGCTGCCTGTTCTCGCCGGTGCGATCACGATGTTGTTGACCGACCGCAATTTCGGCACGGCTTTCTTTGATCCGGCCAATGGTGGCGATCCAATTCTCTATCAACATCTCTTCTGGTTCTTCGGTCACCCTGAAGTGTACATCATGATCTTGCCGGGCTTCGGCATTGTCAGCCACATCATCTCGACATTCTCGAAGAAGCCGATCTTCGGCTATCTCGGCATGGCGTATGCAATGGTGGCGATTGGCGCAGTCGGCTTCATCGTGTGGGCTCACCACATGTACACCGCAGGTCTTGCGCTTAACACGCAGCGTTACTTCATGTTCGCCACAATGGTGATCGCGGTGCCTACCGGCGTGAAGATCTTCTCGTGGATCGCAACAATGTGGGGTGGTTCGATCCGCTTCACGGCTGCGATGCAATGGGCGATCGGCTTCATTTTCCTCTTCACGGTGGGTGGTGTGACCGGTGTCGTTCTCTCGAATGCTGGCCTCGATCGCAATCTTCACAACACGTATTATGTTGTGGCGCATTTCCATTACGTTTTGTCGCTCGGTGCGGTGTTCTCGATCTTTGCGGGCTTCTATTACTGGTTCCCGAAAATGTCGGGCCGCATCATTCCTGAGTCGATTGGCATTCTCCATTTCTGGGTCGCCTTCATTGGCGCGAATGTGCTCTTCTTCCCGATGCATTTCACCGGGCTCTCGGGCATGCCGCGTCACTATGTCGATTATCCGGATGCGTTTGCGGGCTGGAACCGTATCTCATCTTACGGCTCCTATATCTTCGCTGCAGGTTTGCTGATCTTCTTCTATGGCATTCTGCGCGCTTATATGAGCCCGGTTCGTGCTGCCAATAATCCTTGGGGCGAAGGGGCTACGACGCTCGAATGGACATTGAGCTCGCCACCTCCGCATCACCAGTTCGATACATTGCCGCGTTTCTCCGGCAGCGGACACTGATTAAAACATAGGGCGCGGTTTCGCCCGTGTTTTGATCACGCAAAAGATCCGGAGCGGGGACAACCCCGCTCCCTCCCTTTACGGAACTCCATTTTTCGCCATGACGATTGCCGCAGAACGTCTTGATCAATCATCGCCCGCTTTTGACGAAGAGCGGCCGACGATCGCGTTTGGCACGGCGCGCGACTATTATGAGCTTTTGAAGCCACGCGTCATGCAGCTCGTTATTTTCACGGCACTTGTCGGCATGTTGACCGCACCGGGACCCATTAATCCGATCCTCGGTTTTGCCAGTTTGCTTGCCATTGCTGTTGGCGCGGGCGCGTCGGGTTGCCTGAATATGTGGTATGACGCGAGCATTGATGCGTTGATGGACCGCACCTCAAAGCGACCCATTCCTGCGGGTGCTGTGAAGCCCGGTGAAGCGCTCGCTTTCGGCATGACATTGTCCATCGGCTCCGTGTTATTTTTGGGCCTCATAGCGAATTGGCAAGCCGCGGCCTTTCTCGCCTTCACGATTTTCTTTTATGTCGTCGTCTACACGATGTGGCTTAAGCATTGGACGGCGCAGAATATCGTGATCGGTGGCGCGGCAGGCGCATTCCCGCCCATGATCGGTTACATGGCTGTAACGGGCAGTGTAAGCCTTGAGAGCTTTCTCTATTTTCTTTTGATCTTCGTTTGGACGCCGCCACATTTCTGGGCGCTCGCGCTTGTGAAGAGCAATGAATATGCGCGTGCCGGTGTGCCGATGCTGCCGGTTGTTGCCGGACCTAACGCCACGCGGTTGCAAATTCTTCTCTACTCGATTGCCCTTATTCCTGTTGGTATGGCGCCCGCTCTGATTTCGCATGCCGGGCTGTTGTACCTTGTAGTGGCAACCGGCTTTGGGGTGGTGCTTGCTTATTATGCTTATGATCTTTTTCGTAAGCGTGAAGGGGATGAAGCACGCAAAGCGGCGTTTCGTTTGTTTGGCACGTCTATCCTTTATCTTTTCGCCCTGTTCGGCGCGCGTCTTGTCGAACAGCTTCTTCCCTTCCTGCCGTGGAGTCTGATGAAATGAGCATCTATCCGCAGCCACCGGACCTCACTGAAGAAGAGCTGCGCCGTCGCAATGCACGCTCGCGTGCTCTTGGGTTGTTTCTCGGCGCGCTTGTGATTTTGTTTTTCATCGTCACCATCGCCAAGCTTGGCGGCAATGTTATGAATCGTCCGATCTGATCCCATGTCTGAAGCCGTTGCCTCACGCACTGCCTCGAACCGCACCACGCTTGTGGCGTGTCTCGCGCTTGTGGTCGCGATGGTGGGAGCGGCTTATGCGGCGGTGCCGCTTTATCGTCTTTTCTGTCAGCTCACCGGATTTGGCGGCACGACACAGGTGGCATCGACGGCACCCGCAAGCGCTTTGGCGCAGATGATTTCCGTGCGCTTCGATTCGAATGTTGCTCCGGGACTGAATTGGAGCTTCAAGGCTGAGACGCAGGTGACAAAGCTCAAGATCGGCGAAACGGCGACGATTTTCTACAAGATCACGAACCATTCATCGGAGCCTGTTACGGCACAGGCAACCTATAATGTGCAACCCGATCTTGCTGGCAGCTATTTCAACAAGCTGCAATGTTTCTGTTTTACCGACCTCACTTTGAAGCCAGGCGAAACGCTCGATGTACCGGTCGTCTTCTTTGTCGATCCGGCGCTGGCTTCGGACAAAGACATCAGCACCCTCGATACGATCACGCTTTCCTATACTTTCTTTCCCTCCAAATCCCGGAAAACCCCGGTCGCGGAGTTGACAGAACCGCCTAAACCGCAATTGTAACCTTTGAATGATTGGGGTCCGTGTGATGGGCCTCAAAGAAGACCGGAGACCTCGCTATGGCCGACGCGCACGCAAGAAACCACGATTACCACATCGTCGATCCGAGCCCTTGGCCGTTTGTCGGCTCGGTGAGCGCCTTCCTCTTTGCCGTTGGCGCGATCATGACCATGAAGGGTCTTCACATCGGCACGCTCAAGGCGGGTCCGATCATTTTCACAGTCGGCATTCTCGGCATTCTCTACACGATGCTTTCGTGGTGGTCGGATGTGGTCAATGAAGCCGAGCACAAGGGCAATCATACCCGTATCGTGCAGATGCATCATCGCTATGGCATGATCATGTTCATTGCGTCTGAAGTAATGTTCTTCGTTGCGTGGTTCTGGGCCTTTTTCGACTCAAGCATTTATGCCGGTGAAGAGAAGGCGTTTTTACGTCACGCTTTCACAGGCGGTCATTGGCCGCCGACGGGGATTGAAGTGTTCGACCCCTGGCATTTGCCGCTTCTCAACACTCTTATTCTTTTGACTTCGGGTACAACGGTAACCTGGGCGCATCACGCCTTGTTGCATGATGATCGTCAGGGCTTGAAGCAGGGTCTCATATTGACTGTTGTGCTGGGTGCTCTGTTCACCTGCGTTCAGGCCTATGAATATGCGCACGCGCCGTTCTCTTTTGGCGGCAATATCTATGGCGCGACCTTCTTCATGGCGACGGGCTTTCACGGCTTCCATGTGTTGATTGGTACGATCTTCCTCGCCGTGTGCTTGCTCCGCGCATCGAAGGGCCACTTCACACCGAAGCGGCATCTCGGCTTCGAATTTGCCGCATGGTACTGGCACTTCGTCGACGTTGTGTGGCTGTTCCTCTTCGTGTCGATCTATCTTTGGGGATCGCATTGGGGCGCGGCGTTCCACGGTCATTGAGCGCAAAAATTTTCGAGTTCAAGGGGCGGCTAAAGCCGCCCCTTTTTCATTTGTGAAGGAGATATCACCGATGACCTCTCCTCAATCGTCCTCGGGCGACGCGGGTATTATGGCGGGCGTTAAAGGCTGTTGCCCCCGTTGTGGTGAAGGCCGTCTCTTTGCAGGATTTATTGATCTCGCGCCGCGTTGCGAGGTGTGTGGTCTTGATTATTCATTCGCGGACTCAGGCGATGGTCCGGCTGTGTTCATCATGTTGATCGCCGGCGCGATTGTTGTGGGAACGGCTTTGATCATCGATGCGAATTACGAGCCCCCATTGTGGTTGTTAGGCGCGATTTTTCTACCGCTGACGGTATTTGTCTCGCTTGGACTTTTGCGACCGCTCAAAGGATGGCTGATTGCTTCGCAATATCGCCATAAAGCCGAGCAAGGACAGCTTGAACGCTGATCCCTCAAAAGGATCTCTGGCAAAGGGGGCTATTGTGCGACGCCTGCTTATTCCTTCAATTGTCTCGGCAATTGCGTTTGTCATTCTTTGCGGTCTTGGCTTTTGGCAACTCGAACGGCTTTATGAAAAGGAAGCGCTTCTGCAGCGTATCGACCAATCGCTCAAAGCCGATGCGGTTGCAATGCCGGTTGACTCTGAATGGTCACGCTTGAAGCCCGATGAGTACACCTATCGCAAAGTGTTTCTGAGCGGCCATTTTGAACACAATCACGAAGCGCATATTTTCGGCTTTATCGTGATTGACGATAAGGGCAGCACATCGCCGGGCTATTTTATTTTAACACCGCTTGCGCTTCACAATGGCAGTCGGGTGATTGTTAATCGTGGGTTTGTTCCCGAAGCACTGAAAGCGCAGGACCAGCGTAAAGCAGGACTCATCGAAGGTCCTGTTACCGTGCAGGGTCTCATGCGCATACCCGAGCGCAGCGGGCTTTTCACACCGCAGGATGATCTTCAAAAAAACATCCGTTTCATACGCGACCCAGCGGTGATCGCTGCGTCCTTCAAATTGGAGCGTGTGGCGCCCTTCATTATCGATGCGGATGCGACGCCTGTTCCCGGCCGTTGGCCGGAAGGTGGGCACACGGTCGTGTCCGTCCCCAATAACCACCTTGAATATGCTCTGACATGGTTCGGCCTCGCCTTGGTGCTGATGGGGGTCTTTACGGCATTTGTGCTGAAGGCGCGGGCCTCTTAGACCTTGCCGCTTGCCAGAGGCGCCTTTCTGTTTCTAAAGAAGGCCAGCACAATCAAGGAAAAGCCTCCCGTGACCCGCTCTGCCATGATCCATCACTCCACCCGCGGCGAAGCGCCGGACCTCGGCTTTTCTGATGCGCTGCTGGCAGGGCTTGCGCGTGATGGCGGACTTTATTGGCCGCAGGCTTTTCCGACATTGACGTCAAACGCGATCGCTGATCTTGCGGGACGTCCTTATGCCGAAATCGCCGATCGCATCATTGGCCTTTATGCCGATGATGTTGCGCCCGATCAGCTTTCAAAAATGATCCACGAGGCTTACGCGACATTCCGCCATCCGTCCGTGTGTCCGCTTGTCGAGATTGATACCAATCTTTTTGTGCTGGAACTCTTTCGCGGTCCGACACTCGCCTTCAAAGATGTCGCGATGCAATTGCTCGGACGCTTGATGGATCATGTTCTCGCTTTGCGTAATGAACGCGCAACAATTGTGGGTGCGACGTCGGGTGATACGGGTGGCGCAGCGATTGATGCGTTCAAAGGTTTAAATCGCGTCGATATGATTATTCTCTACCCGCAAGGCCGCGTGAGTGAAGTGCAGCGCCGTCAGATGACAACGGTCGATGCGCCGAATGTGCATGCGGTTGCGGTTGATGGCACATTTGATGATTGCCAAGCGCTTGTTAAAGCGATGTTCAATCATCATGCGTTCCGTGACCGGTTGAAATTGTCGGGCGTTAATTCAATCAACTGGGCGCGCATCGTTGCGCAGATTGTTTATTATTTTTCAGCAGGCGTTTCTTTGGGCGCGCCGCATCGTAAAATTTCCTACGCGGTGCCGACTGGAAATTTTGGCGATATTCTTGCAGGCTATGTCGCGAAGCTGATGGGATTGCCGATTGGCCGTTTGTCGGTCGCAACCAATGAGAATGATATTCTCGCCCGCGCACTCGCCACGGGTCGTTATGAAATGGCTGGCGTTGTCGCCACAAGCTCGCCCTCAATGGATATTCAAATCTCATCAAATTTCGAGCGACTTCTTTATGAAGTCATGGGACGGGATGCGGCGGCGCTGCGCACGATGATGTCAACGCTTCAGCAGTCGAAGAGCTTCACGATTCCTGCCACTGCCCTTGATGTCATGCGTCGTGATTTCACTGCTTTGCGTGCTGATCGCGCCGCGGTTGATGATGAAATGAAGAGCACATGGCAAAAGGCCGGTTATCTTCTTGATCCGCATACGGCCATCGGCGTGACGGCGGCGCGTGCGTTGCTCAAAGACGATCCCGCAACTCCGGTTGTGGCTTTGGGTACCGCGCATCCTGCGAAATTCCCCGATGCGGTGAAAGCCGCAACAGGTATTCATCCGGCTTTGCCTGATCATCTTTCCGATCTTCTCTCGCGCAAAGAACGCGTGACGGTATTGCCGAATGATCAAGCGAAGATCGAAGCCTTCATCACCGCGCATGCCCGCGCGGGACGGGAGTGAACTCCGTGAGCGTGCCTGACCGCGCCGAAAATGTCCGCGTCACAACGCTTGATAATGGATTGCGTGTCGTTAGCGAAATGATGCCGGGCCTCGCAACGGTCTCAATGGGCATTTGGAGTGGTGCAGGGTCGCGCCATGAACGCGCGGAAGAGCAGGGGCTCGCGCATCTTCTTGAGCATATGGCTTTCAAAGGCACATCGCGGCGGAGTGCTTTGCAAATTGCTGAAGAGATCGAGGCGGTGGGTGGCGAAGTAAACGCTGAAACCAATACGGAATATACTGCCTATTATGCGCGTACGCTTGGCCCCGATATGCCGCTGGCGGTTGATATTCTGACCGACATTCTCGCTGACCCTGCTTATGACGCGACCGAATTGAAGCGCGAGAAGGATGTGATCCTTCAAGAAATCGGCGCTTATGAAGATACGCCGGATGAAGTCGTGTTCGATATGGTGATGGAAACGGCTTTTGCAGGAGCGCCTATCGGACGTCGTATTCTGGGCACGCCGAAAACGGTTCGCGCGCAAAATCCAAAGACCATGCGTGGGTTTATGAATCGGACTTATCGCTTGCCCTCGATGGTTGTCTCCGCCGCCGGTGCAATTGATCACGAATCTTTGATTCAAGAAGTCGGTTCGCGTCTTTCAGTGTTCTCAACTGATACTGCACCCGCACCTGAATCCGCACTCTATACAGGCGGTGATAGTCGTCGGGTAAAATCACTCGAACAAGCGCATCTTGTGTTTGGCTTTCGCGCGCCATCATGGCGTGATCCCGATCATTACGCGATGCATGTGTTTTCGAATTTGTTGGGCGGCGGTATGTCATCGCGCCTCTTTCAAGAAGTGCGTGAGAAGCGGGGTCTCTGTTACGAGATCTATTCGTTCTTCTCGCCTTTTTCGGATTCCGGTTTTTTTGCCATTTATGGGGGCACCGGTGAAGCGCAACTTCCCGATTACACGCCGCTTGTGCTCGATACGCTTACTGAGGCGACAAAATCAGTGACGCCCGCTGAAGTCGCGCGCGCGAAAGCGCAAATGAAAATGTCGTTGCTAACCGCGCTTGAATCGCCGGGGCGTCGCGCCGAACAAATGGCGCGTCATATGCTCGCTTATGGGCGTGTTTTGCCGCGTGGTGAGATGGTGTCGATGATCGATGCGATCACGGTGGATGATGTGTGCCGTGTGGCGTCCGCATCTCTCACAGCGCCGCCGACAGTAGCCGCCATCGGCCCGATCAAGCCTTTGATCGATGTGGATGCGATGGCTGCGCGCATCGGCGCGCCGTTGCCTTCTGCAGGCTAGTGTAAATCAATGGCGCTTTTTGCCCGATCAGATCGCGCCCGTGCGGTGTCGCCAATCAAAGGCACGGATCTTTTGATCCGCCTTCCTGTGATGGAAGATTTTCCGGCTTGGGCCAAGTTACGCGCCGAGAGCCGGAGTTTTCTCACGCCATGGGAGCCCACCTGGCGCGAGGATGATTTAACCCGCAGCGCTTTTCGCTTGCGCTATTTCAACCCGGAAGATCGGGATGTGCTCTATCCGTTTTTTATTTGTGATGCGCTGAGCGGTGCGCTTCTGGGTGGCATCAGTTTTGGCCATATCCGGCGCGGCGTCGCCCATTCGGGCATGATGGGCTACTGGATGGGCGCGGCCCATGCGGGAAAGGGCATCATGACCCGCGCGGTGCCGCTGGCGCTGAAATTAGCTTTCGGCCCGGTCGGGCTCCGCCGCGTTGAAGCCGGGTCTTTACCCCGCAATACGGCATCGATCCGCGTTTTGGAGGCAAATGGCTTCCAGCGTGAGGGGTATGCCCGCCAATATCTCTGTATCAATGGCATTTACGAGGATCATGTCCTCTATGCCCGCCTGAAGGACGATCCGCCCGTTTGATGAGGCGGACGGCGTGTTTCGGTTTACCTTACCCCCCGCCTTGCGATAGGGTGCCGCCTCACGTTGGGAGCCTTCTGCATTTGACCCTCCGCGCCTTCTTCCTGAGCCTCGTTCTTTGCGGCGCGGCCCTGTTTTTTGCGGGGCCGGTGCAGGCGCTTGATCTGGTCGTCATCCATGACGAAGCGGATACGCTTGATCTTCTGCCGAGCGTCGATTCACATCGTTCGAGCGGCGATGAAATCCAAATTTCAACGGCACCTGGTGCCGATGGCATTGTGCGACGCATTGCGGTGAAGGCGAAAAATGTCGGCAGCCAACCGGATTGGATTGTCTTCGCGTTGCGCAATGACACCGACAAGACCCTGGTTCGTTGGCTCGTTGCGCCGCATCAACGCCTGATTGGCTCCGGTATTATTTGGCCTGATCTTGGTGCATCGCGCATTACGAATTTGACTGCGAGTCAGGGCACGTCTCCTGATCGTATTCCGAATACGGAAGCCGATATTTTTCAACTCACATTGGAGCCCGGCTCGTCAGTGACCTTTGTTGCCGAGCTTGCCGGACCGCATCTGCCGGAACTCACTTTGTGGGGTCCTGAAAAATATAAAGACACGGCGAATGGATTAACGTTCTACCGCGGGATTATCACGGGCATCATCGGCTTGTTGGCATTGTTCTTGACGGTGTTGATGCTTATTCGCGGCACATTGATTTTTCCGGCGGCGGCACTCCTCGCATGGGCCGTTGCTGCCTATGTTGCCGTCGATTTCGGCTTGCTCGGCATTGTGCTTTCCGTTTCACCGGAAGCGGAACGTGTTTATCGCGCGGGCGCGGAAGCCGTTCTTGCCGCAACGTTGATTGTGTTTTTGTTTTCCTATCTCGATCTCAATCGTCTGCGTATTCATTACAGCCAGATTGTTACAGTCTGGATTGTGTTTTTGGCGACTCTCATTGCGATTATCTTTGTAGATCCGGCAGTCGCTGCAGGTCTCGCGCGGTTGTCGATTGCTGGTGTTGCTGTTTTTGGCCTGCTGTTGATTGTTTATCTTGCCACGCATGGGCAAGCGCGCGCGATCTTACTTATTCCGACATGGCTCATTCTGTTCGCGTGGGTTACTGCAGAAGGCTTTACCTTGCTTGGCCGCGTGACAGGGGACATCGCGCCGCATTCTTTGATTGGCGGCCTTGTTCTGATTATTTTGTTGATCGGCTTCACTGTCACGCAACATGCGTTTTCAGGCTCAGGTTTGGTCGGGGCAGAGCTTGCCGATGCCTCGCGCAAAGCGCTCGCTTTAACGGGTGCGGGCGATATCATTTTTGATTGGGACCTTGCGCGCGATCATGTGCGCGTGGGCGCCGAAGCGGAAGCCGTTCTTGGATATCCGACGGGTTATCTTGCCGGCACAGCGGATGAGTTTATTGATCATCTTAATCCGGCCGATCGTGATTCTTTTTCAACGGCGGTTGATCGTATCTGCCATGAGAGACGCGGGCGGCTTTCAAGCGATATTCGCATCAAGGCGGATGACGGCCATTATCACTGGTTCCGTTTACGGGCGCGTCCGGTTGTCGGCGAAGAGGGCGCCGTGCTACGCCTCATGGGCACATTGTCTGACGTGACCGATTCACGACTGACAGAAGAACGGCTGTTGAATGACGCTATTCATGACAGTTTGACGGGTTTGCCCAATCGCCGCTTATTGCTCGACCGTATTGATTTGATGTTGCATCTCATGCGCGCGGGTGAAGAGTTACGCCCAACCGTTGTGACCATCGATATTGACCGCTTCCATGAAACCAATACTTCCATGGGATTGAGTGGTGGTGATGCGTTGCTTCTCGCCGTAACACGCCGCCTTGTGCGTCTTGTTCAACCGCAAGACGGATTGGCGCGTATTGGCGGTGACCGTTTTGCGATTCTGCTTCTCTCCGAACGTGATCCCGGTCCAATCACGGCATTGGTTGATCAAATCCGCACGACATTATCGGCCCCGATTTCTGTCAGTGATCGTGAAGCGAATTTCACGGTATCGATCGGCATCGCTTTGCCTGATCAACGCGCCGAGACCAGCGCGGATCTGTTGTTGCGCAATGCCGAAATCGCGGTGGCGCATGCAAAAAAACTTGGCGGCGATCGAATTGAAGTGTTCCGCCCGTCGATGCGCGCGCAATCAAGCGAAAGGCTCGCTCTTGAAATTGATTTGCGCTCGGCCATTCTGCGCAATCAGATTTTTGTGACTTGGCGTCCTGTTGTGAGGTTGGCTGATCGGTCGATTGCCGGTTTTGAAGCGGTAGCGATTTGGGATCATCCGGATCATGGCGTATTGAGTCAGGACGAGTTCATGGAGCTTGCCGAGAATAGCGAGCTTGTTGGTACATTGACGAATTTCATTCTTGAGCAATCACTCAATGAGCTGAGCGTTTGGCATAAATTGCTTGAAACCGATCCATTGCTTTACGCTATTCTTCCCGTGTCAAATGCAATGCTCGAGCGCGGTGATTTTCTGCGCGATGTCAAAGCGGCACTCGCGCGTGCGCCTGTTTCACGGGGAACATTACGGGTTGAAATCTCTGAAACCTATTTGATGGATCATCCCGAACATGCGGTGCATGTGCTCAATGGTCTTGCTGATATTGGTACCGGAATCGCGATTGGTGATTTCGGTCACGGCTATTCGTCGCTTGGTTATCTTGAGCGCTTCCCCTTTGGTGTCATTCGTTTGTCGCGTTCTGTCACGCGGCCCGATCCGTCCGGTGTAAGGCCCGCGATTTTGCGCTCGGTTGTTACGCTGGCGCATGATCTCGATGTCGAGCTGATTGCTGATGGTTTGGAGACGGAATCCGATGCAATTCAATTCGCGCAATTGGGTTTCGGCTTGGGGCAGGGCGCTACATTCGGTCCGGCCATGAGCGCGCAAGAAACGCGCAAATTGATCAAGGGCTGATTGGTCTTTTTAGGCGTGACCCGCGACCGACGACAGCATCGCCGGATCAACGCCAATCAGTGACAAAGCGCGCGCATATTTTGTTTCGTGATCACGATCAAACAAAATGTCATGGCGTGCAGGACAAAGAATCCACCCATTATCCTGCAATTCCGTTTCAAGCTGACCAGCACTCCACCCCGCATAGCCGAGGGCGAAGACGGCGTCTTCGGGCCCTTCACCGCGCGCAATGGCTTGTAGAATTTCAATGCTTGCCGAGAGGCGGACATCATCAGATACGGCAACCGATCCATAATCGCGCTTCGCATCGGCTGCATGAAGCACAAAGCCGCGTGATGTTTCAACCGGGCCGCCGCGCAGCACCGACATCATGTTGATGCTTTGTGGGATCTGAATGTCTTCACCTTTTGGCAGTAAATTCAGTTGTGTGAGAAGATCAGAAAATTTGATGTCATCGGCAGGCTTATTGACGATGAGCCCCATCGCACCTTCTACCGAATGCGCGCAGAGATAGATTACAGAACGGCTAAATCGCTCATCTCCGATGCCGGGCGATGCCACGAGCAATCGGCCTCTGAGAAAAAGCGGATCAGCGTTGTCTATCATCCCGACTCCTTGACCATCGGAAACAGTCTACCCTGTTTCGGGTTCTTTGTGGAAGATGCAACATCATCCGCATGGCAAAAGAACGCATAAGAGTTTAGATAGAACATGGCCTTTTTACGCGTCTTCCTTGCCGCTTTTGGTTTTGTATTCTGGACGGCCCAAACAAGTCTTGGTGCTGCGCCCCCGCTTATGCCTGAGGCGAAGCTGCGTTTGCTTGATGGTGGCGCAGGGAAGGACGGCGCGTGGCTTGCAGGCGTTGAGATTACATTGTCCGGCAAGGCGAAGACTTATTGGCGGATGCCTGGCGATTCCGGTTTGCCGCCGCTTTTCGATTGGACGGGGTCCGAGAATGTAAAATCCGTAAGCGTGGAATGGCCGAGACCGGAGCGTATCCCGGACGCATCAGGTACGATTCTCGGCTATCATGGGCAGGTGATTTTTCCGCTCTTCATTGAGCCGAGCGATCCTTCGAAACCGATCCGTCTTGCGCTGAAACTTGATTTCGGGATTTGCGAAGAGGTGTGCGTGCCGCTCACGTCGCAAGCGTCCCGCTTATTGGGCGGCGGCGGAGATAAAGCCGCTATCGACGTCTTTCGAGCCCTCGTACCAAAAAAGGGGTCTCTGGGCGCAATGCCCGATCCGAGGCTCCTGTCGATTACACGCGCTGCGGACGCGCTTCTCGTGAAAAGCGGCGCGCCGATTGATGATCTTATCCTTGAAGGCCCCACGGGGTGGTATTTTGGTGATGCCGCGCGGTCTGGTGGATCTGATGCCGAGCCCGTTTTTGCCGTCCGTATTCTTGAAAAGCCGAGCAAAGCCGATCTTGGCGGGCTCGCGCTGATTATCACATTGCTGGGCCGCGAATCCGCTACAGAAACGGCTGTAACGCTCGACCCCGACGGGGCAATCCGTTAGGCAGGGGGCACGTAAACCGAGTCCTATATCTTTTCTCAGTTCCAGGAACATCATCATGACGATTGCAGTCGGCCAGAGCCTCCCCGAAGTTACTTTCCGCATTCCTACTGAAGACGGCCCCTCCGCCCGCACCACGAGCGAGATCTGCAAAGGTCGCCGTGTGGTATTGTTTGCCGTTCCGGGCGCGTTCACACCGACCTGCCAGAACAATCATCTTCCCGGCTATCTCAAATTTCGTGATCAGTTTTTGGCCAAGGGCATTGATGAAATCGTCGTCGTCTCCGTCAATGACGTGCATGTGATGAAGGCATGGGCGAAGGCCAATGACGCGATGGACAAGATTTGTTTCTTGGCTGATGGCAGCGCGGAATTCACAAAGGCTGTTGGCCTCGTGCTTGATGCAACCGCTGGCGGCTTGGGTATTCGCTCTTTGCGTTACTCGATGCTGATTGAAAACGGCGTTGTGAAAATTCTTAATCTTGAAGACAATCCGGGTCAGGCTGAAATGTCCAGCGCTGCCACATTGCTCGCACAAATCTGACACCACTTGGTGCAGGATCATATTTGATGCGGCTTCTTCTTATTGGTTCAGGCGGGCGCGAACACGCGCTCGCTTTGAAGCTTTCACAAAGTGTACAATGCAACGCCTTGTTTATCGCACCGGGCAATCCCGGTACGGCGCAATGCGGCACCAATGTCGCGCTTGATGTGAGCCGTCATGATGATGTGATTGCCTTTTGCAAGAGCGAACAAATTGATCTCGTTATCATTGGGCCTGAAGCGCCTTTGGTGGCAGGTCTTGTTGATGATCTTGAAGCGGCCGGTCTTAAAGCCTTTGGGCCTACTAAAGCAGCAGCGCAATTGGAAGGCTCAAAAGCCTTCACCAAAGAACTTTGCGATGACGCGCATGTTCCGACAGCAGCGTATAAACGCGTTACCGATGCCCAAGCAGCGAAAGACTATATTCGCCAACAGGGCGCGCCGATTGTGGTGAAGGCCGATGGGCTTGCAGCGGGCAAAGGCGTTGTTGTTGCTGAAACGATTGAACAGGCCGAAGCCGCCGTTGATATGATGTTTGGCGGATCGCTTGGTGAAGCGGGCGCTGAACTTGTGATTGAAGAGTGTTTGATCGGCGAAGAAGCATCATTCTTCGCGCTTGTTGATGGGACACATGCGCTGGCGCTGGCATCCGCCCAAGATCACAAACGTGTGGGTGATGGTGACACGGGTCCAAATACCGGCGGGATGGGCGCTTATTCACCGGCACCAATTGTTGATGACGCGATGACCGCGCGGGTGATGCGTGAAATCATTCTCCCCACTGTCGAAGCGATGAAGCGCCGTGGCACACCGTTTCGGGGCGTGTTGTTTGCGGGATTGATGATCACGAAAGATGGTCCAAAACTTATTGAATATAATACACGCTTCGGTGACCCCGAATGCGAAGTCTTGATGCCGCGCCTTGAAAGCGATCTTCTCGATCTCATTCTCGCAACGATTGAAGGTCGTCTTGATCATGAGACGCCGTCATGGTCGCGCGAGGCCGCGCTTACCGTTGTGATGGCCGCGAAGGGTTATCCCGGCACACCAGAAACCGGCAGTGAAATTCGAAATGTCGAAAATGCCGCAAGTATGAACCATGTCACCGTTTATCATGCAGGCACGGCGCGTCGTGATGATGGCGCGCTTGTCGCTAAAGGCGGACGTGTGTTGGCTGTCACGGCGCAGGGCGCCACTATTGCGGACGCCCAAACGTGCGCCTATGACGCAGTGAGGTCAATTGATTGGCCGGGCGGCTTTTATCGCAAAGATATCGGCTGGCGCGCGATCTAAGTAACGCGCTGAATAAAAGCTCATATGCAAAAACAAAAACGCCCCGACGATGCGGGGCGTTTTGATTTGTTATGCAGAGCGTTTTTATTGCGGCAAGGGTACTGGCGCATCCGACAACGAATGCAAATAAGCGATGATGTCAGCCCGCTTGGCTGGATCAGCCAAACCGGCATAGCCCATCGCGGTGCCCTTCAAATAGCCCTTAGGATTGGTGATGAAGGCATCGAGATTGTCGTAGGTCCATTTCTCGCCCTTATCAGCACGCTCTTTAAGCGCCGCTGAATAATTAAATCCGTCTGCTGAACCCTTCACGCGCTCAACAATATTCCAAAGCACGGGACCGACTTTGTTGGCCGCGCCTTTCTCGAAATTGTGACAGGCTTGGCAGGCTTTCACGCCCGCTTGACCACGCGCGACATCAGCTGTCTTGAGACGAACCGCAATTGGAGCGGCGGCTTCAGCAGGTGCTTCCGCTTTTGGCGCAGCGGCGGCTTCTTCGCCGCCCGGGAGCGCATAGCCTTCGACCTTGACCTTAGGGCCAGCGAAAATGAACTCGGCTACGATGCCCGTGCCCATCATCAAGAGCAAAAGGCCTAAAACCGCGCCAGCAATCTTATTAAATTCGAACGAGTCCATTCCGAATCTCCGAGTGTCCCACCAAGCAGACCGGACCGGGCGCGCCCCTGCGCGGCCTCTTTTTTCCGGACGCATCCGATTACCCGCTTTGCGCGGGTCTTGGCAACTCGTATAAGCGGTTTCTGGTTGATACTTTTTGTCATTCCATCCCTAAAATCACTCTTAAAGCACCGATCCCGCCAAAATGTCCGATCCTGTCATTCTCATCCCGGCCCGAATGGCCTCGACCCGCCTGCCCGGAAAGCCTCTGGCGGATATTTGCGGCGAGCCAATGATCGTTCATGTCTGGCGGCGTGCGCAGGAAGCGGGCATCGGCCCGGTCGTTGTGGCAACCGATACGCCGGAGATCATCGCCGCCATCGAGCGCGCGGGCGGCGTCGCCGTGATGACCCGCGCGGATCATCCTTCCGGCTCGGACCGGATCTATGAAGCGGTTGAAGTCTTCGACCCGGAAGGCCGTTATGATGTGATCGTCAATGTGCAGGGCGACTTGCCGACGATTGATCCGCAGGCGATTGCGGCCGCTGTGCCGCCGCTTGCTGACAAAGCCGTCGATATCGCGACCTTGATTACCGAGATTAAGCGTGAGGATGAAAAGACCGATCCGAATGTTGTGAAAGCGATTGTGAGTGGAAATGGACCAAACCATTTTCGCGCGCTCTATTTCACACGTGCGACTGCCCCCACCGGTCCGGGACCGCTCTATCATCATATTGGCCTTTATGCCTGGCGTCGTTCGGCGCTGCAGCGTTTTGTTACGTTGAAGCCGTCGCCGCTTGAAATCCGCGAGAGACTTGAGCAATTGCGCGCGCTTGAAGCCGGAATGCGGATTGATGCGGCATTGGTTGATGATGTGCCGCTGGGCGTTGATGCCCCGCATGATCTTGAACGAGCGCGCGCGGTGATTGCCGCGCGACAAAAGCCACACTGAATTTGAATTGAATGAATTGAGGATATGATGAGTGCGAAGAAACTGATTGCCTATCAGGGCGAGCCGGGCGCGAATTCTGACATTGCCTGCCGCGATGTGTTTCCTGATTGGACACCTTTGCCTTGCGCATCATTTGAAGATGCGCTCGGTGCGATTCAAGACGGCACGGCTGAACTCGGTATGATTCCGATTGAGAATTCACTCGCGGGTCGCGTGGCTGACATTCATCATTTCCTGCCGCAATCGGGTTTACATATTATCGGCGAATATTTTTTGCCGATTCATTTCCAATTGCTCGCCGTGCCGGGCGCGACACTCTCCGATCTTAAATCGGTGCATAGCCATGTGCATGCGCTCGGCCAATGCCGCAAGATCATCCGCCAACATGGGCTAAAGCCCGTGATCGCCGGCGATACGGCGGGCTCTGCGCGCGAAGTGTCAGAATGGGGTGATAAAACGAAAGCGTCGCTGGCAACGAAGCTTGCAGGTGAAATCTACGGCTTGAATACGCTTGCCGAGAATGTCGAAGACTCTGCCAATAACACCACACGTTTTGTGATTTTGTCGAAAGAGCCACGTTGGGCCAAGCCGAATAATGGGCCGACAGTCACCACATTTTTGTTCCGCGTCCGCAACGTTCCGGCAGCTTTGTATAAAGCGCTTGGCGGCTTTGCGACGAATGG
>RFXE01000200.1 GCA_009921785.1 Alphaproteobacteria bacterium | reverse complement strand
GACATTTCTTATCCCCCGTCAATGTTCGAGGATCATGACAGAGGTCAGCAGGGGCATTCGGCTTTTGGGGGACGAGATTTTGGTGAAGCCCGCTTTTTGACCGATTTTGGCAATTTCGGCGGGGGTTCTGGTTTTCCCTTGACCCATGGCGGCGAAATAGAGGCCAAAATAGGCGTCCATAATCGGCGCAGTGTCAGGAGCGCCTGACAGAGGCTCGGCTAAAATAAGGCGCCCGCCCTTGGGGAGAACCCTGCAGGCCGCTGTTAAAATCGTCACAGCCGAGTCGTCATCATGGTCGTGGAGCACCCGAATGAGGGTCGCGATATCGGCGCCTTTTGGTAGTTCGTCCTTCAGAAATGAGCCCGGCGCGATTGTCGTCCGGCCGGAAATGCCATGTTTTTCAAAGGTTTCCGCAGCAATCTCGGCGACCGCCGGGAGATCGAAGAGTGTAAACCGGAGATTCGGGTAGCGCGCGGCTGCTGCGGCGATAAAGGTGCCATTACTCCCACCAATATCGATTAGATGATGGGCTTCAGAGAAATCATGGAGCGCCAGGATTTCCCGCGCTACTGCTTGCTGGGAAGCGGCCATTAACGCTGTGTAATCAGCGACTTGTGTCCGCACGGCCGGGTTATGTTCCCCCTCGCCCGCATAGGCCCAATAGCGGGAAAGCGCAGTGTCTGGCCGTCCCCGGAGAAGGCCGACTGGTTCCAGCAGATCCTCATAAAGAAGAGCGTGATGGCGGATGAAGCCCACGACATAGGGGTTGCCGCGCAAAGCCGCCCCATGGATGCCAAGATCATAGACACCGGAGGAGGATGTCTCCAAAAGATCAATTGAAACGGCTGCTTTCAGCAGTCTTTCAAGTTTTTTTGGCTCAAATCCGAGTTCTTTGGCCAAATTTTCGAGCGAAGCTGGTTCCCGAGCCAGCCTTTCGAACAGGCCGAGTTCGAGGCAGGCGGCAAGCGTCTGCGAATATGTGAAACCCGCGATCAGATCGAAAAGCGCTTTTGAGCGCGCGCGGGCAATGGGGCGGGTAAGCGGGAAATCGGCGGCAAAGGCCTGAAAGCGCGGGCTCGCAATCATTTGATTGCGCCAGCGACGCCAAAGATCCGCGAAACCCATTGAAAGCGACCCGATTAGGCCGCGACCGTGCGGGCCGACAGTCCGGTTACGAGGCTTTTTGAAACCGCTTCGATCTGATGCGCGAGAGGTCCGGCACCGGGGCAAGGCGGAATCGCTGCGAGGGCCTCAGCCAGAAGGCCCTCGAAACGTTGCATCGCGCCGTCAAAGCCGAAAGCCGCCACCGCATTCGGGCGGTGATGGGTTGCGTCTTGTCCGACGGGTTTGCCAAGCGCCTGCTCCGATCCCGCGACGTCACGAAGATCATCCGCGACCTGAAATGCCTCGCCAATCGCATAGCCAAGCGCCCGCCAGGGCTCCGGCTCGCGTCCGGCAGCCGCCGCGCCCACCATGGTGCAGGCCGCGAAAAGCGCGCCGGTTTTGGCCCTCTGATAGCTGACAAGATCGATTTTGGGCTCGCATTCCCAGGCCTGACCGGCCGCGATTCCATTCGGTCCACCCACCGCGCTGCCGATAATCCGGACCAAAGGCGCCAGCCGGTCGCCATGAAGCGCAAGCCGGATCGCCAGTTGTTCGAAGGCCAGAACAATAAGCGCGTCACCGACCAAAACGGCCGTCCGCTCGCCATAGGCGGCGTGGACTGAGGGTTTGCCACGCCGAAGATCGGCCGCGTCAAAACAGGGCAGATCGTCATGGACGAGGGACGCGCAATGGAGAAGTTCAATCGCCGCCGCGCCCGAATCGGTCGCGATCGGCAGGGGGTCGCCGCAGGCCATCGCGACGGCCAGCGTCAGGCGCGGACGGATGCGGGCGCCGCCAGGAAAAACGGCATAGCGCATGGCTTCGGCTAAAATCGGCGGACAATCTGAACCACCGGCTCGCGAGAGCGCGTGGTCGAGTTCGACTTCCAGACGGGTTGCGACATCCATTCCGGCGTCTCCCCTGTTTATGGCCACGATCTATGTGTCAAAATAGATGGTCGCTTGTGACTGTCTAAAAATATTGACATAATCTTTTGAGACACGCAACCGGAGTCCCTCCTTATGGCCGAGACGCCCATCATTGTGATCGGGGCCGGAATGGGGGGCTTGGCCGCTGCCACGCTTTTGGCGGCGCGCGGCGAGCCGGTTTTGGTCCTCGAGCGGCAATCGGCACCGGGCGGAAAAATGCGTCTGGTCCGCGCGGGCGAGGCCGCCATTGATGGCGGGCCCACAGTCTTCACGATGCTTTCAATTTTCGAGGGGCTTTTCAACGATGCGGGGACCACGCTCGACGCGGAATTGTCTTTGACGCCGCTTGATGTGTTGGCGCGGCATTCATGGGGCAATGGGCCCGAGCTTGATCTCTTTGCTGATCTCAACCGCTCTGCCGATGCCATTGGTGCCTTCGCGGGCGCGGACGATGCACGCGGTTTTGTGTCACTCAATCGAGAAGCGAAACACATGTTTGATACGCTTCGAAAAACTTACATCGAACAACAATGGCGGAGGCGTATCCGGCCTTCTCGCGATGATGAAAATCAATCCCTTTGAAACCTTATGGGGTGCGGTGTCGCGTCATCTAAAAGATGAACGCTTGCGACAGCTCTTTGGACGTTACGCGACCTATGTCGGGTCATCACCCTTTCAAGCGGTAGCGACTCTGCTGTTGATTGCGCATGTTGAGCAAGAAGGCGTGTGGACCGTGAAAGGTGGAATGCATGAAGTCGCGCGTGCCTTTGAACGCGTCATCAAACGTAAAGGCGGTATATTCCGCTATGACACGCATGTGCAACGCATCGAGACCTCACAAGGTCGTGTAAATGCAGTTGTGACATCGCAAGGCGAATATATTCCCTGCCGCGCAGTCATCGCGAATGCCGACGCCAATGCGATCGCTACAGGTCATTTCGGCGCTGAGATTTCAAAGACGGTAAAAACGCTTCCAGCAAATGCACGTTCGCTTTCTGCCATCACATGGTGTGTGAATGCAAAGACATCCGGCTTTCCACTGGCGTTCCACAATGTGTTTTTCTCTCGTGACTACAAACGTGAATTTGAAGCGCTCCATCAAGGCTATCCGCCTGATCCGACAATCTATCTTTGTGCGCAGGATCGGACAGGTGCGGTGGCGGATAAAGAGCGCATGCTGATCCTGATCAATTCACAAGCCAATGGCGATCATATCGAAAAAAATCGCGATATGATTGAGAATGCTATGCGCAAAAAATTGGCCTCATCAGGTCTCGATATTGATTGGTCATCCGCAAAAATCACTACGACATCACCGCAAGGATTTCATGCTTTGTTTCCGGCAACAGGCGGCGCACTTTATGGTCGTGCCTCGCATGGTTTTTATGCGTCGTTTCAAAGGCCCGGCGCGAAGACAAAAATGCCCGGACTATTCCTTGCAGGCGGCAGTGCGCATCCGGGTGCCGGCGTTCCGATGGCCGCCTATTCAGGGCGCCTCGCCGCTGACGCCGTGATGAATTTCTTGGCCTCACAGGGAAGTCGTGTTGCCTCAAATCAGAAACTAACTCTCGCATGATCGCGCTCACTGATTTTTCAGCTCCCGTTCCCGCAAATGGCTATCGCTGGTGGTATCTCGATGCGTTGAGTGATGACGGTCG
>RFXE01000199.1 GCA_009921785.1 Alphaproteobacteria bacterium | reverse complement strand
CAAGCGTCGCCAATGTCATGCCGCCGACACAAGAGACAGGCGGCAATGATCGCGATGAAGGACCTTCAGGCCCGCAATCGCCCGATGGTAAAAGCAAAGAAGGCGAAGGTCGTTCAGGTATGGCCAAAGGGCCGGCCGAAGGCGGTGTCGTTGATGACAATGAATTAGGCTCGCAAGGATCGGACGCGACCGTTCAAGAAGGTCAACCCAAGCGGGGTGAAAGTGCTTCAACGAAAAACGCGGGTGGCGTTTCTGACGAAGCGGCGAAAAAGGCTGCGGCCGAGGTTGATCAGAAAAATTTTGAAGCGTTGCAGAAGCAAGTGACAGAGGCCATTTCGAAAGACTCAAGTCTTTCTAAAATTGCCGATCAGGTTCAATTTGTAAAAGTCAAAGACGGTTTAAGAATCGAGATTGTCGATAAGGCAGATTTCTCGATGTTCTCTGTTGGTACAACACGTGTTTTGCCGCGCGCCTCTGCCCTTATCGGTGAGTTGGCCAAAGCGATTTCTGACTTGCCCAATCAAGTTGTTATTCGCGGGCACACGGACAGTCTCGCTTATGCGCTTGATGGTGAGATGAATAACTGGATTCTCTCTGCTGAACGCGCTGAGAGTACACGGCAATTATTACAAAAGGCCGGTGTGCCTGACGGACAAATCGCTCGTGTTGAGGGCGTTGCTGACACTGAGCCTTATAATACACAAGACGCTCTTGATGTTCGCAATCGCCGCATCAGCATGACGCTTCTGTTTCGCGATGGCGAAAAAACAACTCCTAAGATTTCAGGAGCAACGCCGTGAGCGATAAACCCGAAGGCGAACCGAAACCGGAGATCATCATCAAGAAGATCGCCGGTGGACATGGCGGCGGTCACGGCGGCGCGTGGAAGATCGCGCTCGCGGACATGATGACCGCGATGATGGCGTTCTTTTTGTTGATGTGGTTGCTGGGCTCAACCAATGCCGAACGTCGTAAAGGTATTGGTGAATATTTCCGTCAGAAAACAAGTCTTCTGCAATTAAGCGATCAAACGGGAACGAGCGGATTTCTTGCCGGTCATGTGCCGAATGAGCGCGATGGCTTTCCGGAAGCTGCTGTCGCCAACAGTACAATGCAAACTGTTGTTCCTGTCGCATCAACGGAATCGGTTGATCGCAACAAGGCGCCAGAAGGCGTAGAAACGCGCACCGATCAGAATGATGAAAATGTCGGTAAATCAGGTCCGACAGACGGCAAAAAAGCGGGCGGATCAACACCCGATGAAGGTTCGGGTGTAAAAACCGCCGAGAATCAAAACAAAGGCGCACTCGCAAAAACAGGTGACGCTGAAGGCGAGGGTAAAGCCGACAAGCCGTCTGAAGGAAAAGACACAAAAGCCGGTGACGGCAAAGAGATGAGCGAAGAGCAAAAGAAAGCTGCTGCTGCGCAAGCGGATGCTCAGAATCTCGACAAGATCGAAAAAGATGTGAAGGCCGCGTTCGAGCAAAATCCCGATTTGAAGAAGATTGCCGCTCAAATGAAATTCGTGCGCGACAAAGAGGGCTTGCGCATCGAGATCATCGATCAAGCGGATTTTGCTATGTTCGCCATTGGCACCACAAACTTTTTGCCTAAAGCACAAGAAGTGATGGCTGGTGTTGCCGCGTCGATCAAAGATTTGCCGAATAAAGTAGCCATTCGCGGCCACACCGATGGGTTCGGTTATAGCCAAAATGATAAAATGAATAATTGGCGCCTATCGGCCCAGCGCGCTGATTCAACGCGCCGCTTCCTCACCGAACAGGGCATCGATGAAAAGCGGTTTGTCAAAATCGAAGGCGTCGCTGATCGCGAAGCCTATTATCCTGACAATCCGCTTGATCCGCGCAACCGCCGCATCAGCGTTACGGTTCTTGCGCAATAATCGACGGCGCGATTTATACGCCTTCAACCACGCGCATATCGCGATTGACCGCATCGGGACCTAGAGCGCGGATGGCCTCTTGATAAGCGGGACTGTCATAAACAGCCATCGCCTTTTCAAGCGATTCAAATTCGATGATGACGGTGCGATCTTTAACGCCATGTTCCATGGCTTTTGCAGCTGTACCCCGCGCCAAGAAGGTGCCGCCGGCAGCCATGATCGCAGGACCCGCAAGCTTTGCATAAGCCTGAAGACGGTCGGGATCTTTGATCTCGCGATAGCAAGAAATCATATAGGCTTTTGGCATGGTGTCCTCCCGATCAGATTTTTATTGGTCACCTATAAAACGCGGCTGCATACAAAAAAGCAACCGGTCCAGCGGGGAGGGGAGCGATAAAGGGGAGAAATTAGGCGGCCGAGCTGTCGGCCTGCTGGTTCATCTCGAGATAGGCCATTGCGGTGTTACGATGATAGGTCATCAAAACAACGCGGTTTCCGAGATAGACCACGTAGTAAATGCGACCGCTACGGCGACGTTTTTCTACAACTGAATACATGGGCAGTTTAGAAACCGACAGAAAAGACTCAACATTCTCTGTGCACTTTATGCAGCAAATCCTGCCGCTTTGTTAAGAGCCCAAGAGGGGTTGAAAACAAATTTTTTTGGCCCGAAGTGTGGCTTAGGGCGAGGCAGGGCTTGATACGATAAGGCTCGTCGATAAGGGCTCTTAGCCCGTGGTGCCGTCGGCACTTTGCGAGGAGGGCGTAAGCTTGCCGGATAGATCGAGAACCGTATCGGCAACTTCCGTAATCCGTGGTGCACCTTCCGAGCGGATGAGCTCGCGTTGGAGAGAGCTGCGCTCTTTCCGGGCAGCCTCGAGAGCGCCTTCGGCAACAGCGCGGGCCATACGTTCTGTCTCAAGCGCCGCCGTCAATTCATCGATACGGGCTTGATAGGTTGCGCGGTTCGACTCGGCCTGATTTTCGAGCTGGTCGATACGGCCCATGAGAACCGGAATACGGTCGTCGAGCTTTGCCAACGCGGTGTCGCGCGCTTTCAAATTCTTCGTGAGCGAATTCGCGCGCTCGATCAATGTGACGCGCGATTGCTCGAGCTCACGCACTTGACGCTCAAGTCCATCGATCGTCGTTTTCTGCTTGGCAAGACGCTGCTCAAAGCTTGACACTGCAACGTTATGTTCAACGATCCGGCGTTCAGCGGTGCGCAATTCATCCGTCTTGGCGATAAGCGTGTTGCGTGCTTCGGATAGAAGACGTTCGCCCAATGTCGCGCGCGATTGCAACGCATCGATTTTCATATTGAGCGAGATTTTTTCAGCCTGCGTTTGCGCTGTTATTTCATCGATCTGGTCGGCCAGAGCCTTGCGCTCGTTCTTCGTCTCATTGAGCAATTGACGTGTATGATTGAGGCGATTTTTCGTCGAGTCCAATTCGCTCTCAACTTCCGCAAGGCGGCGAGAAGTCCGGTTGAAATCATCAACACGCGAGGCAAGCGATTGGCTGAGATTGATATTCTCACCTTCGAGCATCGCAATCGATTCATTTAAGCGCGTAATATCGGCATTGAATTGCGCGATCTGCGTATCTTTCGTGACGATCATATCACGAGCGACTTGTTGGTCAGATTCAAGCGAACGCTGATATTCTTCGGCATGCAGCATTTGGCGCTCGAATTCGAGCAAACGGCTACGCGCTTCTGTTATTTCGTCTTCCTGTTCGGCGCGGACAGTCTCAAGGCCCGAGATTGTCTCGCGCGCCAGACGAATGTCTTG
>RFXE01000198.1 GCA_009921785.1 Alphaproteobacteria bacterium | reverse complement strand
CAAGCCATTAAAACTATTCCGGCTGATAAACTCAAAGGGTACATTGTTGATCTTCGCAATGATCCGGGTGGCCTGCTCGATCAAGCTATTGCCGTTTCTGATGCGTTTTTGGAGCGTGGTGAAATTGTTTCAACACGCGGCCGTAATCCGGATGATGCACAACGCTATGTCGCGCGCTCGGGTGACTTGACGGGCGGCAAACCTGTGATTGTGTTGATCAATGGCGGCTCGGCTTCCGCGTCAGAAATTGTTGCGGGCGCGTTGCAGGATCATAAGCGGGCAACGATCATTGGCACACGGTCATTTGGTAAAGGCTCGGTTCAAACTATTATTCCGTTAGGGCCGAGCGGCGCATTGCGTTTGACAACGGCGCGTTATTACACGCCATCCGGTCGCTCGATTCAAGCCAAGGGTATCGATCCTGATATTCAGGTTCTGCAAGATGTGCCGGATGAAATTAAAGGCAAGGACGAAACCAAAGGTGAAGCCGCTCTCAAGGGCCATTTGAAAAATGGTACGAATGAGCAAGGCGGTTCATCGGCCTATGTCCCGACAGATCCAAAGCTCGACAAGCAGTTGCAATATGCGCTTGATCTATTGCGCGGATTGAAGCCCGGTGATGTTGCCGGTGCGTCAAAGGATCCGGCGCCTGCGAATTGAAATTGAGGGAGCGGTTGATCATATCATCGCCGCTCCGTTAAATTTTCAAATTTGAATTAACGGGATATTTTCCCTTTTCAACGATCTTAGACAGTCTCGAATTCTTTTGAGAAGAGACTGTTTCCATGTCGATATCAGACGCGACAGGCTTGTCCTCATCATTGTCGCATGCGGAGCCTACGTTTTCGGGCCGCTCATCACATCGATTTCTTTTCGGGCTCATTATTTCGGGCTCATTAGCGATTTCAATCATCGCTTTAGCCTTGGCCTGGCACAACGGATGGTTTCGTGTGCCGCCTTTGCCAACGGTAACCGTGCCAATTGATTGGCCACAAGACCCGCTGATTACCGCAACGGCACGGCGGACTGTGACCAGTCACGGATTGGCACCCGCGCCCGATCCGCGTCTCATCGAAATCATTCCAGACGGCGTATTACCAATTCGCGCCGCGGATGGCGCAACACCTCTTAATGTCTATGCGCGCCCCATGCCCCCGCAGGCGAGCACGGCCACAAAGACACCCAGCGTTTCTCTCATTCTTCGCGGCGCCGGTATCGGGCAATTGGTAACATTGGAAGCCTCATTAAGATTACCCGGTGAAATGTCATTTGCTCTCTCGCCCTATGCGCGCGAAATTGATCGACAGGTCGATGAGATCCGTGAGGAAGGCCATGAGGTATTCCTTGATATTCCTATCATGGCACGCGATCCAAATTACGAGGATGCGGGCCCCAAAGCCCTGTTACCGACTGCTCCTGAGGCCGAGAATCATTCCCGCTTGAAATGGTCGATGGCAAGGGTCGCAGGCTATGCGGGGCTTCTGGCAGTTTCCGGTTCAGATTCTGTGATCTCCGCCGATCTCAAAGATCTGCTTACCAAACAAGCCGAAACACGCGGCCTCGGACTGATAACTGATTCACGACGGGAGACTTCAACGCCTCCTTCTCAGAGTGAGCACGCAACCATCGATGTTTCAATTGGCCGGGATATGCCCGCTTCACAGATTGATAATGTTCTTGAGCGACTGACCGCAGAAGCCAAGCGTAATGGATCAGCAATAGGGGTTGCGGTCATCACACCTCTTGCGATAGAGCGCCTTAGGAAGTGGAGCGAAGGCTTGGCCGCTCAAGGTGTCCGCCTTGTTCCGGCGAGTGCGGTGCTGTTGCGGACGGGACAATAACAATGCGTTACGAGGAACTGCCTTATCGACGGAATGTCGGCATCATGCTCGTCAATCCGAAGGGCTTGATCTTTGTTGGTCAGCGCCGCGCAGAAGCGGGCCCTGAACATGTCGATGGCCAACATTCTTGGCAGATGCCGCAAGGCGGTATCGATAAGGGTGAAGATCCGCATCCCGCAGCTTTGCGCGAATTGGCCGAAGAGACTGGTGTAACGAGTGTTTCACTCATTGCAGAAGCGCCGCATTGGTTGACTTACGATCTTCCGCCCGATGTTGCGAAAGCAGCATGGAAGGGAAAATATCGCGGCCAGACACAGAAATGGTTCGCGTTCCGGTTCGAAGGGCACGATAGCGAGATCAATATTCTCGCACCTCCCGGTGGCCATAAGCCGGAATTTCAGGATTGGCGCTGGGCCTCACTTGAGGATCTTCCCTCGCTGGTCATCCCGTTTAAAAGAGCCGTCTATCAAGATGTCGTCGCGCTCTTCCGGTCTTTGATTGTTTGAAACAATCCAAATTTAAAATTGACGATTGTCAAACCGAGGCCGATCAAGCCCATACCGGCGAGATCGCTGAGCGAAAGAGATTCACCGAGAACAAAAATTCCGAGAATGAGCGCGCTCGGCGGAATGAGAAGCGTTACAAGCGCCACCGCAACCGCGCCGGAATTATTCAGCACGCGGAAATACATCAGATAGCCGATTGCCGTGCAAAGAATACCTAGTGCCGCAATGCTTAAGATCGCATCAAGCGGCGGCATCGTGAGTGTCCAAGGCTGATCAATTACCCATGAGATGGGAAATAGAACAAACGACGCTGAAAGCGTTTGCCCAAAGGCGATTTGCATCGGCTTTAAATTCATGCGCGCAAAGCGACGACCGAAAATACTTGCCGACGCATAAGACAATGTTGCGGCAAGACAAGCGAGCTCGCCCCAGAGATTACTGGTTGAGTCGAGCATTAAACCTGGCCCAATCAGAACAATGACTCCGAGAACGCCAAGGACAATGCCCAATATCCGATTGGCCGTGAGCCGCTCATCCTGCGTCGCAAAATGCGCGATGATGATCGCAAAAAGGGGCGTCATCGCATTGATGATTGAGGCAAGCCCTGCATCAATCTTGCTCGTGCCATAAACGATCAGACTCATCGGGATAACATTGTTAATGATGCCCATTCCAAGAAAAGCGGTCCATGTTTTAAGTCCCTTAGGAAAGGGCGTATCAAGAGCGAAGATAACGAGTGCAAGAACAAGCGCGCCGAGAGCGACACGCGAAAAGACAATTGTGAACACCGGAACTGATAAAACAGCGACCTTCATGAAGAGATAGGAGCCGCCCCAAATGATCGAGAGACCAATGAGCAGTGCCCATTCAAAGGGACCGATAGATGTCTTTTGCATGAGGGTTCCGATGGCCGATCAGCAACTCCAATCAACCCACTTCTATAGAGTCACGGGGTAAAGAACCATCCGAAATCGATGATGTTCATGAAGAGGCTCTTATTTCAGAGCGGCGTAATTCCGACGTTGGTCGAGTTTCAAAGCTGTCAGGACAAGGCCATCATAGCCGTAAATATCGCCCAATCGACGAAGTTGCCCATCATCACCAGTAATGACGGTGAAATAAGCGAGATGAACGGGAAGAGGTTCATTAAGTTTGATCAGGCGCTCATCACGCCCGACAAAGGCTTTGAGATTGTCTTCGGAATATTTCGAATCTTGAAGAACGGCGGCGGCAAGAGAGAATGGATTTTCGACGCGGACGCAGCCATGGGAATAGGCGCGGTCAACATTCGCAAATAATTTCCGCATGGGTGTGTCATGCAGATAAACCGCATGATCATTCGGTAAATTGAATTTGAT
>RFXE01000197.1 GCA_009921785.1 Alphaproteobacteria bacterium | reverse complement strand
TTCGATCAGCGCATCCGCATCAAGCCTGGCAATTGCATTCGTTGGGCAGCAGAAATGTGTAGAGACACGCGTCAATGTCTCTTGTGCACAGGCTGTGATGAAGTCGCTCCGTTTGTTTTTCGAAAGATCTATACTCTGATTTCCAGTTCACACAGGACTGCAGAGGTAAGATCTATTCGAGTTATGTGGGGTGAATGATCACGCTAACCTAAGGTTAGACCCTGAACGGGTATGATCCTGTCTGTCCGCCGAAGCGGAAGGCGCTATGTGCGGGAGCCAACGCATCCCGGACACAGCATGACAAATATGAGTTAGTCATGATCCCTCTTCGCCTTCAAACTATGGCGCAATTAAGACTGAGAGAAACTCATTCTCATGACAATATCGATTTCAACGTAAGCAGTACTGATGATTTTATAAGGAATTTCAGTCTCTTTTTGAAATTTTACGGTTACGATGCAGCTCTCATTTTTTTCGTAAACAAAATCTTAAAAATACAATTTAACTGTTTCAATCCACACTCATTGGTAGAGTTCCGGATGCGTTTCACAAAAGTGACGCAACGCCATTACAAGTTCTCCCGCATGCGCTTTACGGCCCTGCTCAAGCGCCGTATGGATATCATCAATAATCATGTCACGGACATAATCAGCGCCGTGATTGCAATGAAGAAGATAGGATGCAAGGGCCGCCGCAGCGACATCAGGTAAATGCTCATGCTCGGCGATGGCTTGAATCTCAGCGAGATCAAGCCCGCACATGCCACACATATCAACAAGTGAAATCATCGCGCCGATCCGCCAACTTCCGAAAAAGAAGCCTAGCTTAACGCGTCTATCACCGGCATCCGTGTAACTGCGTGTTTATAGTGTCAGGCAGCCTGTGACAGGGATGCCGGACGCAAGCCCAAGAGATGCGCGATGGCATAAGCAAGATCAGCGCGGTTCATTGTGTAAAAATGAAAATCCGATACGCCGCGATCGAGAAGATCAAACACTTGTTCCGCAGCGACCGCTGCGGCCACCAGACGCCGCGTTTCGCGATCTTGCTCTAAGCCGTCAAAGCGCTGGGCAAACCAGGCCGGAATACTGGCGCCTGCCTTTGCGGTAAATTGTGCGGTCTGTGCGAAATTCTCGACCGGTAGAATTCCCGGTACAATCGGAATGGTAATGCCTCGCGCGCGGACGCGATCGAGGTAACGGAAATAGACATCATTATCGAAAAAGAATTGTGTGATCGCGCGCGTTGCCCCCGCATCAATCTTGGCTTTCAGCGCATCAAGGTCCGACTCGAAATTTGCGCTTTCCGGATGTTTCTCAGGATAAGCCGAAACCGATACTTCAATATCGCCTTTCGCACGAATAGCAGCAACGAGATCTGCGGTTTGCGCATAACCATCCGGATGCGGTTCGTAGCGCGTACCGATGCCGCCTTGCGGATCGCCACGCAACGCTACGATGTGACGAACACCGGCAGCGATAAATGCCTCAAGCGTTTCATCGATGTCCTGCTTCGATGCACCTACACAGGTGAAATGCGCGGCAGGCTTCAATGATGTTTCATGCACAAGCCGCGTGACCGTATCCAATGTTCGTTCGCGTGTTGTGCCGCCTGCGCCATAAGTCACCGAAACGAATGCCGGATCAAGCGGCTCAATACGGCGAATTGTATTCCACAAAGCAGCATCGGCTTCCGGTGATTTAGGTGGAAAAAATTCAAAAGACGCGCGAATTTGTTTCGGCGTAACATCACGACTCATGCGTGCGGATACGGTCGAGATCATCAGCGTATCTCCTCTTGTGATTTTTTCGGACGCGGATCACGCGCAACAACAATCGACACCGTCAATTGCGCCCCGCCTTTCACGGGCGGCGCGATGTCACGACGGCGTTCGCCACGCAAACCCGCTTCAGCGAGCCAGCCATCAATTTGAGCCACAGAAAAACCAAGACGCAAATGCGCCTGTGTCTCCCGTAAAAATTCAAGATCATGCGGCGCGAAATCGACAATCAACATGCGCCCGCCGGGCGCCAATGCCTGTGCGGCTTCCCGAATGGCGCGCGCCGGATCATCAAGAAAGTGCAAGACCTGATGCAAGATCACGAGATCAAATGAATCGCGTTCAACCGGCAGCGCATAAATATCGCCTTGCCGTAATTCGACAGGCCGCATGCCTTCGCGCTCAAGATTAGCACGCGCCACCGCCAACATCGCATGGCTCGCATCAACACCCACACGACGCCGCGCTTGTGGACCAAACAAAGAGATCATGCGCCCTGTGCCTGTACCCAAATCGAGCATCGCACCGAAAGCAGTATCACCAATCGCAGCGCGCAAAGCGTCTTCGACAACCGCATCCGGCGCATGAAGCGAGCGGATCTTGTCCCACTCATCGGCATGTTTCGAGAAATACGCAGCCGCCGCTTCAGCACGATTAGCGCGAACAGCGCGCAAGCGATCACGGTCACCACGAAGTACCGCATCGCTCGCATCAATGCGTTGCACAAGCGCGCGCACGAGACCGCCCGCTGGATCACGATCAGCAACACTGAAAAAGGCCCACGCGCCTTCGCGGCTGCGCTGAATCAAGCCCGCCTCGACCATCAATTTCAAATGACGCGAGACGCGGGGTTGTGACTGACCGAGAATATCCGTGAGGTCGGAAACGGTCAGCTCGCCTTCGGCCAGAAGCGCCAAGATCCGGATGCGTGTATCTTCCCCCGCCGCGCGCAACGCGCCGACAAGCGCTTCAAGCGCCATCGGGAGAGAGAGTGTTTGCGGTCCCATCGGCAGGCCTCTTCGCCTCATTAGAAAGACATAAACATATCTTTATGTCATCAAAATAAGAAGTGCAAGCCGAATTTTGAGATGGAGCCTATTGTCCCCGGATAATCTTGGCCCGGCGCCCCACAAGCACCGACGCGACAACGGCAATGGCAAAAACCCAGGTCCAAATATCGACGCTTTCACCATTAATCAGGGCGGCAGTAGCTAAAGTGACAAAGGCCTGAAGCAGTTGCGTCTGGCTCACCCGCGCCTGTCCGCCAATGGCGAGACCCGAATTCCAGAAGAAAAAGCCGATATATTGGCTCATCAGTCCCAAATAGAGAAATGCGCCCCAATGTGTAAGGGGAATGGCAGCAGGTGAAATCGGTGCCGTGAGGAAAGCGACCGGGATGGTCACCGGAAGTCCGATCACCACGGCCCAGGAGACGACTTCCCATCCCGCGCGCGTCCGCGCGACACGGTTGAATGCCGTGTAACCGGCAGCTGCGCTCAGTACCGCGCCGAGCAATAAAAGATCGCCGAGCCCGAGCTGGCCCGCCTCATCGCGCAGCGAAAATCCAACAACCAGTGCCGCGCCCACGAGCGCCGAGAGCCAAAACCCAAGAGACGGTCTGTCGCCCGAAGATAAAGCGCCAAAAAGAGCAACCACTAAAGGCAGAATGCCAAGCACCACGCCGCCATGCGAGGCTGGTACGAGCTGCATCGCAAAGCCTGTGCAGCCGGGAAATCCGATGATTGTGAAGAAGGCACCGATGCTGAGTGGCGCGATTTCACTCCGGCTTGGCCATGGGCGACGCAGAATCGTCAGCACCACAATCGCAACCAACCCCGCAAGCGCCGCGCGCCCGCTTGTGACAAACCACGGATCGAGTGACTGAACCGCGATCCGTGTCATGGGCAGCGTTACCCCGAAGATGATAACGCCAATGGTACCGAGGAGAAGTCCGAGGGACT
>RFXE01000196.1 GCA_009921785.1 Alphaproteobacteria bacterium | reverse complement strand
GGCTGATGGAGTGTATTCCACCAATCAACCGAAAATTTCACGATGGGAAGATTGATCGCACCGACAAGGGTCATAACAGCGGCAGCACGTCCGGCGCGCGCCGGATCTTCAAACGCATTCCATAGTGCGAGAATGCCGCAATAGATCAGGAAGAGCACAAGAACGGATGTCAGCCGTGCGTCCCACACCCACCATGTGCCCCACATGGGTCTACCCCACAGCGAGCCGGTAACGAGACAAATAATTGTAAAGCTCGCACCAATCGGAACCATCGCGCGCGCTGAGACATCAGCGAGCGGATGACGCCACACAAGCGTGCCGATTGAGGAGAGAGCCATCAGCCCGTAGCACGCCATGGAGAGCCAAGCGGCGGGCACATGGATATACATGATCCGCACCGTCTCACCCTGTTGGTAATCGGCGGGCGCGAAGGCAAAGGCTGCATAGAGACCAACCGCGCTGGTTAGCGCGCCGATCAACAGTACGGGAATAAGCGCGTAATGCACAAAGCGGAGAAAGCGCTGCGGATTGGCGTAAGTGAGAAGTGACATGGTCCATTAATGCCTGAAGTGACGGGTGCCCGTAAAGACCATTGCGAGCCCATGGGCATCCGCTGCCGCAATCACTTCGTCATCGCGCAAGGATCCGCCCGGTTGGATAATGGCGGTTGCTCCTGCTTTCGCCGTGGCGATTAACCCGTCCGCAAAGGGGAAGAACGCATCAGAGGCGACGACTGATCCAATCGTCATGCTTTCGGGCTCGTGGGCAAGTTTGGCCGCGTCTTCGGCCTTCCAGGCGGCGATCCGTGCTGAATCAATGCGGCTCATCTGGCCCGCGCCAATGCCTACAGTCGCGCCATTTTTGGCATAGACAATCGCATTCGATTTCACATGTTTTGCAACGCGGAAGGCGAAGCGCAAATCAGCAAATTCTTTTTCTGTCGGTGCCCGCTTGGTGACGACTTTCAAAACCATGTCATCGACAACGGCATTATCGCGACTTTGCGCAAGAAAACCGCCCGCAACCGTTTTGAGTTGAAGCCCCGCCGCGCGTGGGTCAGGTAACCCGCCCGTCACCAGAAGACGAAGATTTTTCTTGGTACCAATTAAGGCAATGGCTTCATCGTCGGCATCAGGCGCAATAATGACTTCGGTGAAGATATCAACAATAGCCTGGGCTGTTGCCGCATCAAGTTTGCGATTGAGAGCAACGATGCCACCAAAGGCGGAAACCGGATCGCACCGCAACGCAGCACGATAGGCATCGAGAAGAGATGTGCCAACCGCTACACCGCAAGGGTTTGAATGTTTAACAATCACGGCTGCAGCTGTTGTTGACGGATTGAATTCTGCAACACATTCAAAAGCGGCATCAGTGTCATTGATATTATTGTAGGAGAGTTGTTTACCCTGCAATTGTCGAGCTGTGGCCAGACCAAATCGATTTTCAGTTGTTTTGTAGAAAGCTGCACTTTGATGCGGGTTTTCGCCATAGCGCATCACTTCGATTTGCTTGCCACCAAGCGCGCGCCAATCTGGTGTTTCATTTTTTAGCTCGGAGGAAAACCAATTTGAAATGGCGGCATCATAGGCCGCTGTCCGCGCATAGGCTTTCGCCGCAAGGGATTTACGAGTCGCGAGTGTGGTTGCGCCTTCATTTGATTTCAATTCTTCAATGATGAGTCCATAATCTTCGACATCAACAATAACTGCCACATCGCCATGATTCTTCGCGGCACCTCTAATCATCGCGGGGCCACCAATATCAATATTCTCGATTAGCGTGTCATAGTCCGTTGAACGCGTGAGCGTGTCCTCGAAGGGATAAAGGTTGACGACGAGCAGATCGATGGGTGCAATGCCATGCGCGAGCATGGCCGCCTCATGTTCAGGATTGCCGCGAATGCTGAGTAATCCGCCATGAATTTTCGGATGAAGCGTCTTGACGCGACCATCCATCATTTCAGGAAATCCCGTGACGTCGGAGACATCGCGAACAGGCAAACCTACAGCCGCGATCGCTTTGGCTGTGCCGCCGGTTGAAAGGAGTTCTACTCCTTGCGCATTGAGCGCTTTGGCAAATTCGATGAGGCCCGCTTTATCAGAAACGGACAGAAGAGCGCGGGAGACGCGGCGCAGATTTTTAGGCATGGCGATCATACATCAGTAAAAGAGGGGCCAAGGTATTGAGCTATTAAATCAAAGGCGGGACAGGCGGGTTAGCACATCTCTTGGCGATCGTAACCCGCGTCCTTAGACGAAGATGCGGTTAAAAATCACCGCGCAGCGACTGCGCCTCCTTCGCGCACCAGGGACCATTTAATCCGGCCAACGTCAGACGTATCGGCGATTACGAGTTGGGTCATGCGCCGCATCCCATCCTGTGATGCGAAAAGGATACTTTCTTCAACGTTCACCGGCTTTTCACACGAGAAGGTCCAAAGAGCACCTGAGGGCAATTCAAGTTTCACAATTTCCGGCTCATGCACCATAACGCGGATTGAGGGATGGAGATGAAAGCGGAGCGTGATCGGCTTCTTTTTGAGTGGGCGCCGCTTCGATGCCGGTTCCAGTGTATCTTCTCCGATCAGCCAGCCGCCATCTCGACCGAGCGTCAGACTCCGCCGATGTATGACACCAAATTCCCGCGCGTAAGCATCATGAGAGGCGGTGATTTTTTCGCTCGCCTCATCGCTTTCACGTAACGCCGTGACTATTCGGGGGCCTTCAAGCACAGGACCCCCTGCAGGCCAACGGTCTTGATCAACGGGCGCGAAATGGCATGTCGATGTATCATCAATTACAAGCGTCGAATGTGCAGCTGTCGCGCGCGCCAAAGCACGATGCGTATCTCGTCCTTCCGGTGGCGCACCGCAATTCGAAATTATCTTTTCACCGCGATCTGATAGTTCGAAAGATAAGCATCCTGCATGAGCTGATAGCGAAAATGCTTCTGGCGGTGGGCCGCCAACATCAATGATCAGAATTGTGTCCTCGCCATGGAGCCGTCGATAGCCCGAAGGCCCGGCGGTTTCGGCTGTGCCAGCGCGCGCATCTTGATAGGCAAGAAGTGTGGCTATTGTATCGGGCGGCGTGGTGCTCATACCGTTGAACAACGCGACCGTGCCGTCATCATGGCGAAACAACCGCACCATCGGCATCATACGGTCGATGGCATTGAGAAGCTCAGGCGGGGGTGGAAATTCATTCGACGGGAAACAATGTTTCAAAGGTAAGAGATCGGCGAGAAGATCGATCAGCACTTGCGGATTACGGCTGATATGACCGCCGTCAGATAGAATTTCTTTTTGCAATTGCTTGATGAGATGTTTTACGACGCGGCGTTTGCGGCCCATGCCCAAATTGGTGCAAAGGGCAACAGCCGTTAACGCAATAGCGGCTTCGAGGCGTCCCGCTTGAATGCCGAATGTTTTTGATCTTTTCCATAGAAAGGCCGCTTGCCGACGGATCGACATCATGAAGCGGCGATAGAAAGCGCGGTCTGCCCCATCAAGAATAATATTCGGCCATACTCATCCAACAATTGAATTTGTAGTTTCTGTATAGTAACTGGTCCAAAATATTGTCTAGGCAACGTAACAATGTTAAAGTTGTTTTGTGTAAATAGTTGATTATTAGAATCATCGCAATTTTTAAAAGTATCAATTTTCATCAGTTATTTGTTGGCGTCACATGTCATTTTCATTCGGGAACCAAAGGTATGTTGCGCCCGCTTCACTGGCTAATTCTT
>RFXE01000195.1 GCA_009921785.1 Alphaproteobacteria bacterium | reverse complement strand
AGCCCCAACCGAAGAAGGGGCGCTCTGCTATAAGCTCCCACGCAGCGGTCCATAGATCTGTGCGACCTGTTAATGTGAAGATCTCACCTTCAAGACCTGTCCGGCTTAAACTTTTAAAAAGCGTATCAAAGCTAAAACCATAGGATATAAAAATCAGAGTAATAGACAGTGCCGTAAGGGCGCTCAAAAACACAATTAGACGGTAGCGAAAGAGCCGAAAGCCTAGGACTCCGACCGCCAGCACTGCAGCCACTAAGCCCGTTCGACTTCCTGAGAGGATGAGGCTTACTAATCCCACACTGATCGAAAGGCATATACTGAGGGTCATTGTTCGGTTGCGAAAGAATGTGCCGAGACCGATCAATGTGAGTAAGGCCGCCATACGCCCAAAATTATTGGAATTTGCAGCAAAACCTTGCAGCCTAAATTGCGTTTCTTCGACTGAAGGGGGCTGCCAAGTTAAATCAGGAAAAATCAGAGCGCCGATAAGTCCCAGTCCCACAAAGGCTAAGAGCAATGATTGCATAATTTTATAAAACTCAGCTTCCGTGAGTTTGTGAAGACATAAAGCCGCAACGCCAAGATAGGCGGCAAACCCGATCGCGCAGGCTAAAGTATAAAGCGGCTTTTCTGACCATGTTGCCGATGCAAGCGCTAAGAGGGTCAGAATAGAGAGAGCAATGCCGGAGGGAGACCTTAAAGCAGAAATGATCGTCTTTATGTGCAAAAGCGAGAAGCCAAGACTACCAAACCAAAATACAAGTTTTAGCCCGTTTTGAAGATCAAGGCTCGTATCGCCTAAATCTCTTTCTCTAAAGGAAAGACTGAGACCGACCGTCGCGATGATCAGGATTAAAGACAGGATTAAGCGGGTGTTTGGATCTATACGCCGTTCATAGGTAGCTTCGAAATAGACGGCACTCATTTTTTAAAGATCCGGATAAGAATTTTGGCATCAAAGACACCGCATAGCGCACCGGTAACTGAGGCGGCGATGAGCAACGCCACTGAAAAAATCAACGGATTAGGGAAGAGAGGGGCCGCCGGATAGCGCGCGGGAGCGATCAATTCCGCATCGGGTTCGGTGTTTTGTTGCCGGGCAACGGCTTCTTCGATCTGTGCGCGCGCGGCGTCGCTTGCTTGTGCCAATCGTGCCTTTTCAGAAATCAATTCCGCAATTGCGGATTTGTCTTCTGGCGAAGGCGGCAGTTGTGACAATTCATTGATCGAAGCGGTTAGCTGATTTTGCCGAAAAGTTGTCGACAGGAGTCGTGAGCGCGCAACATCAACATCACGCTCAAGGAGCTTTTGCTTACGATCGGTGATATTTTCGAGATAGAGCGAGGCTAATGTTGAAGTCATATTAGCGGATTTTTGGGGATCTTTTGAAAGATACCCTAAGCGGATTGTGTATGATCGCCGATCATGCTGAACGGATAGACGCGTTAGTGCTGATCGCGCCGGATCAATCTCTGTCGTTGCAGAGAAGGCATTGGAGATAAAATCAAACGGAAAAATCGCAAGAGATGATGCAATCTCCCGATCATTTTGTAAATTAAGACGCTTGACCACCTCGGCCGTTAGCGGAGCCGAAGAAAGAATATCGATTTCGGATTGGATTGCCTTTTCGTCGAGATCTTGTTTGAGAAACGTGAATTTCCCAACTTGTTCGGGCGAACGAAAAATCAAGGTTGCTTGCGCTTGATAATAGCGCGGCAAGATAGGCCAAAGACAAAAACCTAACGCTATAACGGCAAAGAACCCAAACAGAAATTGACGGATTTCAAAACCCCGCTTTGCGGGTACATCAAAGCCCCATTCAAACTTGTTAAGACGCGGATGGATCATTGTGAAATCATTGTCATGAGGAAAGATATTGCTCACAGCGTGGTCTTTCTAAAGGGGTCGAAACGTCAAAGACAGTTATGATCTTACCGCGGCATAAAGACGATCGCGGAGGGGCGTTCCAATTAAGCGGAAGAAACCATAAAGACATGTCGTCAGAAGAAACTGGCGGGTATTGAGAAACCCAACGCGAAGGCAGTGAAGGCGAAAGCGAAATTCATTTTTGAAATAGGCAAGATTTCCCCGTCGCGCCCTTTGCTCGAGGGTTGTTCGCACGCGTAACAAGACTTTTGGGATGATGTGAATTTTAGCGCCTGCGAGAATCAGCCTTACATAAAGATCATAATCCTCAAGCAAGCCTACAGATTCACGATAACCGCCCAAACTTAATAGAACCGATTTACGAATGAGAATCGTAGGATGCGCGATAACATTGCGCCACCGCAGCGCTTGAACAATGGCTTCATGTTCCGTGGGCGACGTTTTCAGCCGAAGGTCATGATCCTCGTCAACAAACTCACTCGACCAGGACGCAACAAGATCAATTTCGGAATGAGTGTCGAGATAGGTCTTTTCAAGTTGTAGCCGGTCGGGCAGGGAGATGTCGTCACTATCCATACGCATAATGTAATCGCCTGTGCAGGCGGCAAGCCCATGGTTTAATGCTTTCGCTAACCCCCCATTTTCCGGCATCGCGATGACTGTATGCGTCGGGCCGCCCACCTCTCCCGCGAAGCGATTGATAACATCCTGTTGAGCGGGATCAATCGGCCCGTCGATCACAAGGACGATTTGATCAAGTGGGAGGCTCTGATTTTTTAGACTCTGAAGCGAGGCGACGAGATGGTTTGGACTTTCACCTCGATATGTTGTGATGAGGGCCGATACGGTCGATTGAGGATGCGTGGTCATTACTTTGCCCCCCGGCGTGAGAGAACGGCTGATGGTGTCCGGAACAAAATGATGAGGTCACGGAAAAGACTGAGATCGTTGACATAGGCGTGATCAAGGGCAACACGTTCGTCATAGCCGACATCATTACGACCACTGATTTGCCATGGCCCTGTCAAACCGGGCCTTACCGCAAGATAATGATTGGCGGCGTTACCATAACGAGAGAGTTCGTCTTTTGTGACAGGCCGGGGCCCAACAAGGCTCATATCCCCAAGAAGAATATTGAAGAGTTGTGGCAATTCATCGAGACTTGTTGCGCGCAGAATGCGGCCGATGGGCGTGATGCGCGGATCAAATTCTAGCTTTTGATGATCTTGCCATTCAGCTTTCGCATCCGGATGATGTTCAAGATATTCTGCGAGGCAGGCCTCAGCACCCAGAATCATGGTTCTGAATTTGAGACAGCCGAAACGCTCGCCCTTTTGTCCTATGCGTGTGTGGCGAAAGAAAACAGGGCCGCCATCGAGTGCTACGAAAAGGGCGACGATCAGGAAAATTGGTGATGTGAGCAGTATGAGGGTGAGTGAACCGATCACATCAAGAATACGTTTGCCAGTCAATGTCACGCGCGAAAGCGGAACGACTGCGGTGCTTCCGCCCTGATATGTTTTAAAGTCATAGGGAGAAATATTGTCCATGTCGTCCTCGCCACTAAATTTGGCGCCGGTCAGGCGCCTATGGAGAGAACGTTTCGGACCCGGTGATCAACGCTCGGGGAATCGCGTAGTCATAGTTTTACGGACCTCATTAGTGACGTTGGGGAATTCATACCATTGTGTATTGGCCGGGCCTATGTCACTTAAAGCTATGGACGGTAATGGCCGCGCCGAGAATGATGGCCTGTTTTTATTTACGGTCACCCTCCAGAACGACGCGTAAATTAAAATATTGGTAATCTTACTTATCCCTATAGGGCCTTTGAACTCGAAGCTGAGTGGCCTTCGTGTAAAGTTCTGATACATCGCGCCGCAAGAGATGAA
>RFXE01000194.1 GCA_009921785.1 Alphaproteobacteria bacterium | reverse complement strand
GCTGACGTTGCTGGCGGCTTCTTGAAAATCACCAATACAGGACCTGTCGATGATCGCCTTGTTTCAGTAACGGTTGAGGGCATTGCGCGCGTTGAAATTCATGAAATGAAAACAGAAAATGGCGTGATGAGCATGCGCCCTTTGCAGGATGGTTTGCTTATCCCTGCGGGCTCAACCGTTGAGTTAAAGCCAGGCTCTTATCATATCATGATGATGGGTCTTTCAAAGCGCTTCACCGAAGGTGAAATGGTCAAGGGAATTGTGACGTTTGAAAAGGCTGGCAGTGCTGAGATTGGATTTAAAGTTGAAGCGGTAGGTGCTAATCCGTCCGAAACACATCAGCATACGACCACAACAACAAATTGATTGATGTTTAAAATTAGCGCGCGGTGGTTTGTGAGAGTGCCGTTACCGCCGCGCGCAACTCGTCAAAATGATCGATCAATACATCCGGCGCGAGCGCATCAATCGGTGTGTCGCTATAGCCAAAGCGCACGCCGATCACGGGCAGCTTGGCATTGCGCGCCGTATCAATATCAGTGCGCGTGTCACCAATCATGATGGCGTGATGGGTGAGGCCACCTGCTTTCATAATCGTCTCGGTGAGGTGCCGCGCATCGGGCTTTTGGAAGGCAAAACTGTCGCGGCCGCAAATCGCTTTGAAGTGATGCGCGACATTCAGCTTGTCGAGCAGCACGGCAGCGAGACGCTCTGTCTTGTTTGTGCACACAGCGAGGATATGACCATCCGCAGAAAGCGTTTCGAGGGCGTTCTCGGCACCCGGAAACAGATGTGAGCGTTCCGCAATACGCGTTTCGTAATGTGCGAGATAATCTTCGAAAAGACTGTCGAGCCTCGCGTCCGGCAACGGCATGTTCGATACCGCAAAGGCGCGTTTCAACAGCGCCCGTGCGCCGGCGCCGGCAAGGCCGATGGCGTCTTCATGCGGCAAGAGGGGCAGGCCCTCACGCGCAAGAATATGATCCAGCGTTCCGAGAATATCGGGCGCCGTATGGGCAAGCGTGCCATCGAGATCGAAAACGAGGGTGGGGCGGATCATCGAGTGAGGCTTGGTTGAAAATACCGCTCCCGTCAATTCCTGGAACCGGGAAAGGCCTTGGCTTTTCGTGCCGATTGCGACAAGGAAGACCAATAAATGAGTGTGTTTTTGATGGGGCCTGAAGATGTCCATGGATGAATTGAAAAAAGCCGCCGCCGCCGAGGCGCTCACTTTGGTGGAGAGCGGCATGCGGCTCGGGCTCGGAACAGGCTCAACCGCGAAGATTTTTGTTGATCTTTTGGCAGAGCGCATGAAACGCGAAGGGCTCAAACTGATTGCGGTTCCGACGTCGGAAGCTACCCGCCTGCAGGCAGAGAGCCTCGGCATTCCGTTGACGACGCTTGATGAAACGCCTGAGCTTGATCTCGCCATTGATGGTGCGGATGAACTCGACGCGCAGTTGAATTTGATCAAAGGTGGCGGTGCCGCGCATTTGCGTGAAAAAATCGTCGAGCTTGCAGCAAAGCGTTTTGTCGTCATTGCCGATGAAACCAAAGAAGTCGCGGTGCTCGGAAAATTTCCTTTGCCGCTTGAAGTCGTTCCCTTCGGACTTGAGGCAACACGTCAACATTTAACGCGCGTGATTGAAAAAGTAGGTTGTGCCGGTGAATTGCGCTTTCGCATGAAAGCGGACGGAACGCTTGTGAAGACGGATGGTGGAAATCTTATTCTCGATGCGCATCTTGGATCTATTCCCGATCCTGCACGTCTTGCGGATGCTCTTGATCATGTCACAGGGCTTGTCGAACATGGCTTGTTTATCGGTATGGCCGAGCGTGCAATCCTTGCGACGCATCAAGGCGTGCGCGTGATCAAACGCGCATAGAAACGAATGAACGGAGCACGCTGATGTCATCTTTTGATGTTGATCTTTTTGTGATTGGCGGCGGCTCAGGCGGCGTGCGCGCGGCACGCATTGCCGCGTCTCATGGCGCGAAAGTGATGCTTGCCGAGGAATATCGCATGGGGGGCACCTGCGTCATACGCGGTTGCGTACCGAAAAAACTCTATGTGCAAGCGAGCCGTTTCGCTGATGATATCGAAGACGCATCCGGCTTTGGCTGGTCGATTGATCAAGCCACTTTTGATTTTGCAAAACTCAAAGCCGCGAAGGACAAAGAAATCGCACGGCTTGAAGGGCTTTATCGCCAAACCTTGGAAAAGAATGGCGTCGAGATTGTCGCGCAACGCGCCGCTTTGAAATCACCCCATGAAGTTGTGCTTGCTGATGGGCGTGTCGTCACCGCGCGTTATATTCTTATTGCTACCGGTGGTACGCCGTCTTTCCCGGAGGCGACGCCGGGTATCGGCATGGCTGATGAGTCAAATGCGTTTTTCGAATGGGACTCTTTGCCGAAATCGGTCGCGATTGTCGGCGCGGGTTATATCGGTGTCGAATTTGCGTGTTTGCTGCAGCGCTTGGGTGTGCATGTGACACTGATCACGCGGCGTGAGCGCGTCTTACCACGCTTCGATCATGATCTGCGCGTGGGTCTTCATGATTCCATGGTGAATATGGGCATCAAAATCATCACCGAGAATGATGTCGAGATGATTTCAGGGCATCGCGGCAATCTCTCGCTGCAGCTTCATGGCGGCGTGGCACTCGATGTCGAGCGCGTGATCTTCGCCACAGGCCGCAAGCCTATGACAAAGGGCCTTGGCCTTGAGCCCCTTGGTATCGCGCAGGATGCGCAAGGCGGCATCCTTGTTGATGCCTATTCAAAAACGAATATCGACTCCGTTTATGCGGTGGGCGATGTCACAAACCGTGTGCAATTGACACCAGTCGCGATCCGCGAAGGCCATGCTTTTTCCGATACGGTGTTTGGCAACCGTCCGACGGCAGTTGATCTCGGCCCGATTCCGACAGCGGTCTTTTCAACCCCGGAACTCGGTACCTGCGGTCTCACCGAAGAAGAGGCCCGCAAGGCGCATGATGTTACGCTCTATCGCACAAGCTTCCGCCCCATGAAGGCCACGCTCTCGGGCCGCGCCGACAAAGTGATGATGAAAATCCTCGTCGATAAGCCAAGTGACAAAGTGCTCGGCGTGCATATTTTGGGCGAGGGTGCAGGCGAAATGATTCAGCTTGTCGGCATCGCGATGCGCATGGGCGCCACCAAACGCGATTTTGATTCAACACTCGCGGTGCATCCGACAGCAGCGGAAGAACTCGTGACGATGCGCACGCCGGTGGCGTGAGGGGTACTTGACGTCTTTATTTTTTGTGCATACAAAAAATAAATGGAGATTGAATTCAATCCTCTAAAAAATGCTCGCAATATCGACGAACGTGGGTTGAGTTTTGAGCAAGTTCGAGAGTTTGATTTTGAAACAGCGCTCTATGTCGTCGATGATCGGCATGACTACGGCGAAACCCGCATTCGAGCTTTGGGCTTTGTGGGGCCGCGCCTCCATGTTCTGGTTTTCGTTGAAGTGCCCAAAGGCATTCGCGTGATCAGTTTTCGTAAAGCCAACAAGCGTGAGGTGATCGGTTATGGCAAAGCGCGTTAAACAGAGCGGTAATCGCGACAATCCCGCATGGACCGAGAATGATTTCGCACGCGCAGGAACGATTGAATCCTTGCCGGCGACGTTACGCAAAAAACTGCGTGGGCGGCCGAAGGCCATCGTCACGAAAGAGCGCATCACGATTAGATTATCGCGCGATGTCGTTGAGCGTTTTCGTGCCACAGGAGAAGGCTGGCAAACGCGAAT
>RFXE01000193.1 GCA_009921785.1 Alphaproteobacteria bacterium | reverse complement strand
TTGTCGTCACAAATCACAACGACGGACGGATCGGGTTTGTAGGTCTTGCCGTCGAGCGCGAGAATCTCGTCACCATCTTTGGCGTGACGGACCACAAGATTGCCCTTCACTTTTTTGGCATCAAACACGTGCAGCGGACGACCGCGATCAAAAGTGATGTAATTGGTAATATCAACAAGCGTGTTGATGGGGCGCAGACCAATCGCTTTCAAACGATGCTGCATCCAATCAGGACTTGGGCCATTCTTCACGCCACGCACAAGACGTAAGGCAAACGCAGGAGCGAGATGTTTTTGATCACTCGCGAAATTTAACTTCACATCCACAGGACACGCGCCATGGCCTTTGATCGGCGGTAAATCGTGGCGCTTCAATGAACCAAGTCCTGCGGCTGCAAGATCGCGCGCAATTCCATAAATACCCAGCGCATCAGAACGGTTCGGTGTAATCGCGACATCAATCACCGGATCATCAACACCGGCATAATCGACATAGCGCACGCCAACCGGCGCGTCCGCTGGCAAATCAATAATGCCTTCATGATCTTCAGAAAGTCCAAGCTCAAAGGCCGAGCACAACATTCCAGCGGATTCAACGCCGCGCACAACGCCCACCGTGATGGTGATGTTTTTCCCCGGAATGAATGTGCCGGGCGGCGAGAAGACGCTCTTCATGCCCGCGCGCGCATTCGGTGCACCGCAAACAACTTGCACAGGCTTACCGTCGCCCGTGTCCACCATACAGACACGCAAACGATCCGCATTCGGATGTTGTTCAGCGGAGATCACATGTGCCGTGATATAGGGTGCTAAAACTTTCGCGGGATCTTCGACGCTTTCAACTTCGAGACCAACGCGCGTGAGCGCTTCAACGATCTGATCAAGTGAAGCCGCTGTATCAAGATGCTCTTTGAGCCAGGAGAGTGTGAATTTCATAATGGCTCTCCTTATACGCTCAAGCCGCCGGCAAGCGTCGGCAAATCAAGCGGTCTGAACCCATAATGTGAGAGCCAACGCAGGTCAGCTTCAAAGAAGGGGCGCAGATCGGGCATGCCATATTTCAGCATCGCGATGCGATCGATGCCCATGCCCCATGCGAAGCCTTGATATTCGTCGGGATCGAGACCGCAATTGCGGATGACATTCGGATGCACCATGCCGCAGCCCAAAATTTCGAGCCAGTCTTCGCCTTCGCCGAATCGGATTTCACCGCCTTTGCGCGAGCATTGAATATCGACTTCGACAGAGGGCTCCGTGAACGGAAAGAAGCTCGGGCGGAAACGCATTTTCACATCATCAACTTCGAAGAAGCTTTTGCAGAATTCAGCCAAGATCCATTTTAAATGACCAAGGTGAGAACCTTTATCAATCACAAGACCTTCGACCTGATGGAACATCGGCGTATGCGTCTGGTCTGAGTCACACCGATAGGTACGACCGGGAATAATGACTCGCAGGGGCGGCTTCACACTCATCATTGTGTGAATTTGAACGGGGCTTGTATGTGTGCGCAGAAGTTTGCGTTCGCCCTTCTCATCCGGATTGAAGAAGAATGTATCGTGCATTTCACGCGCCGGATGACCGACAGGAAAATTGAGTGCCGTGAAATTGAAAAAATCCGTTTCGATATCGGAGCCTTCAGCAACCGAAAAACCCATATCGGCAAAGATCGTCGTGAGCTCATCAATCACTTGGCTGATCGGATGAATGCGTCCGCGTGCGGCGGGGCTTTGTGGTAAAGGCAGCGTGACATCAACGCGCTCGCTTTGCAGACGCTGATCGAGGGCCGCTGATTTAAGCGCATCGCGCTTTGTTGTGAGCGCTTCTGTAACCCGATCACGAAGACCGTTGATCAGCGGGCCTTTTTCTTTGCGCTCATCCGGTGTCATCGCGCCGAGCGTTTTGAGCAACCCTGAAATCGATCCCGCTTTGCCTAGTGCTGCAACACGTACAGCTTCAAGAGCTGCCTCATCTGAAGCGGCAGCAATGGCGTTCACCAATTCGGTTTCGAGCGCGGAAAGATCGGTCATGGGCTTATTCCGATTGTTGTATGAAAAAAGCCCGCGATTAGACTCGCGGGCCTTGAAGCGGTTCGACGATGATGTCGGAGTGTTGCTGAATTAGGCAACCGCCGGCAATGCCGCTTTGGCCTTCGCAACAAGCGCAGCGAATGCTGCTGGCTCGGTGATGGCGAGATCGGAGAGAACCTTACGGTCAACCGAAATGCCCGCCTTGTTGAGGCCGTCAATGAAGCGCGAATAAACGAGGCCATGCTCACGCACAGCAGCATTCAGACGCTGAATCCAGAGCGCACGGATCGTGCTGTTGCATATTGCATCGCACGATCGACAGCGGCCTTTGCGGCGCGGATCGTGTTTTTGCGGCGGCCGTAAAATCCTTTAGCGGCCTTGTAGGTTTTCTTATGTTTAGCGTGGGATGTTACACCCCGTTTGACGCGTGCCATGGCTGATCTCCTTTAGGAATGAATGAAGCGAAAATACAAAAGCCCTGGCGATCAGCCGTTGGGCAGGAAGTATTTCTTGACGTTGTAGCCGTCAGTCTCGAACAGCACATTGGTGCCACGCAGATTACGGATCTGCTTGTTCGTGCGCTTGATCATGCCGTGGCGCTTGCCGGCCTGGGCATAGACAACTTTGCCCGATCCGGTGATTTTAAACCGCTTTTTGGCGGCCGATTTGGTCTTCATCTTGGGCATTTTGCTCTCCATTCAGCGAATTACTTCGCCGATTTTTAAAAAAATGCAGTGCGTTTCCGCGCTGTTCGTCTCGTTATGAGCGAAAATGACCGCCACGGCAGCCCTTACCGGCCGGGCGATCGAAGGCGGTTCAATAGAAGAAAAGCCCCGGCAATGCAACCGCTGGCGGGTTTAAATTTTTTGCGCCGACGGACAAATTTTCTCGTAAAATCATGACCATGAGTGATTCCGACCTTATTTTACCTCCCGATGGCCGCCAATCCGAGACAGCACTCCTTGTTGCCCGGGGAACAAGGCGCCTTTTGACGAGCTTGGGCTTTGTGTCGGTGACCGAAATGACGCTGGCCTCCGGGCGGCGGGCCGATCTCGTGGCACTTGCCGATGACGGGACCGTCTGGATCGTTGAAATCAAATCGAGCATTGAGGATTTCCGGGTCGACCAGAAATGGCCGGACTACCGGATTCATTGCGATAGGCTCTTTTTTGCCATTCCGGAGCATGTTCCGGTCGAAATCATGCCCGAAGATGCGGGTTTGATCCTCGCCGATGCCTATGGCGCGGCGGTGTTACGCGAGGCACCCGAGCACAAAATGCCCGCCGCCACCCGCAAAGCCATGTTGGTCCGGCTCGCCCGCGCCGCCGCAGATCGGCTCCATCGGTTGGCCGATCCGGATCGTCGGCCGGGGCAGTGAGGGCGGCGCCTCATCCGAGAAGCACCTTTCCAAACTCGTTAATGAATGCTATTTCTTACCAAATTGATATCGATTAAACGATGGTAAGATTATGAGCGATCAGGCGACCCTCTCGTCCAAATTTCAAATCTCAATCCCGAAAGCGATCCGCCATGCCCAGCAATGGGAGGCCGGGCAGAAATTTGCCTTTATCCCAAAGGGTAAGGGCGTTCTCATCATACCCATACCGAGGCGCGAAGACCTCGCCGGTCTCGTAAAAGGCGGGCGGGCCGAGGATTATCGTGATCGGAATGATCGCTACTGATGCGCGTTGTTGACACTTCGGCATGGATTGAATGGTTGCGCCTGTCCGAAACAGGGAGAAAAGTAGAAGACCATTTGCCGGAGCAAAATCAGTGGATT
>RFXE01000192.1 GCA_009921785.1 Alphaproteobacteria bacterium | reverse complement strand
TATTTACAACATAGCTTTGGGCCGCAACGCCACCGATGGTCACGCCAGTAACGGTGGAAGTGAGTGCATTATTAAGACCATACTCCGCGAAATTCGTGCCGGTAATCGTTACCGACGTACCGCCATTTGTTGATCCTGTACTGGGTGAAATACTTGTTACGGTTGGTATACCGGGCGTTCGCGCATAAACTCCGTACTGTGGAGAGCCGGATGTATTGAGAAAGCCGGCCATAGTCATTACGCCTATGGTTGAGCCAACCGTGTATGTAAAGACGTCACCTGCAAAATATAAGTTATTCTTCGATATTGTTATTGATGTTCCGCTTCTAACAATCGAATTAAGCGTAACGTTTGTCCCATAGCTTACGGTTTGCGTTTTGCAATCTGCGGTTAATGTGATGATCAGTGTATCGCCGGGATAAGATATGTTTTGAAATGAATTACCATTACACGCATATGAAATGTTCTGCGTTGCAGCAGAAACATTTTGAAGCGATGCAAGTGTAATTCCCGCTGCGTATAGCGCGACGACAAGAAGCGATTTGACGCTGAATAAGCGTGCAGACAAGCGCGCGCATTCGCTCAACCTGGACAAGAAGAACGGGCGAATGAAATATTTGAGGGCAGATACGCACCCAACCATGCGGCGTTGGGTATCAAATCGGCAAAATTGGACCTTAAATTGACTTAAATTTGAGGCGCTAAATTAACCACGCGCGAGAATTTAATCTGACCAAAATTCAGCGGTACTTATGACGCGATCATAATCGGGCTGATTAGCCGATAACCTTGCTTACGCACGGCCTGAATTGCGGGAGAGGGCACGCCCACTTCCACGAGTTTTTTACGCAAATAGCTGATCCGTGCATCAAGACTTGAGCGATTCATGTCATCGGCGCCAAAAAAATGGTCGACAATCACCCAATATTCCAAAAATTGACCTTGGGCGGTGGCAAATTGGCTCAAAAGCATGGCCTCGGTTTGGCTCACATGGACCGTTGCTTTGGGACCCTCGAGCGTCAGAAGATCGAGATTGATGCGGATTCCGGTCTCATCATCCGGCTTGATCCGGCGCCCCAAGGCCGAAATGGCCGATAAAAACTCCTCGGGATCCACAGGTTTGGGCAAATAAATATCCGCCCCCTGGTGGTAGCCGTGGACGCGATCCTCAATTTTGGTGCGTGCCGAAAACATGACAATGCCCGCTTTCGGGTTGCCTTGCCTGATGCGCTTTGAAATCTCAAAGCCGTTTTCGCCAGGTAAATTGATATCGAGCACATAGATGTCGGGAATGGTCACGCCGATCTTTTCATCCATTTCCTCGGCACAGTAAAAGCCCGTGGCGGTGTGCCCCACATTGCGGAGCAATTCCACAATCGTGTCACGCAGAAAATCATTATCTTCGACAATAACAAGATTTAAGCGGGCAGCCATAGCCTAAACCTCACGTGATGATCGCGTGGTACATAAGAGAGTTCTCCCCCCATACGCTCCGCCAATTTATGAGACAGATACAGACCGAGGCCCGAACCCGCCTGCCTTAATGCACTCGCGCCGCGATAATATTTCTGAAACAGTAGTTTTGGATCGGGCCAAACCTCATCGCGCGGCCAATTCGAAACGATGATTTCAACGCCTGTTTTTTCTTCGACCGTGGAAATTTTTGTTTCGATTATAATCGGATGATCGGGTGCTGAGTATTTTTCGGCATTGTCGATAAGATTGGTGAGGATTACATCGAGTAATTTTTGATCTGTATTGATCAGAAGATGGGGCTGAATTTGGGAAGTAAACCGCTTGGGTTCGAGAGTATTTTCAATCTTCGTGGTAAGCAGGCGGCTTAAATCGCTCTGGTCGATTTTCAAGGTGATGACACCGTCATCAATTTTTCCGACATTCAGACATCGATCAATCAAATCAGCCATATCAGTAATCAGCCGGCTGATGTGCTTGCTTTTGTCTTTCTGAATAGGCACTGCGCCCAAAGACATTTGAATGCCCGCCAAGGGTGTTTTTAACTCATGAGACAGCATGGCAAGCAAGGCTGCCTGATCCTGCCGGGACAGCTGCTCTAGTTTGAGGCGCTCGGCCATGATCGCGAGTTCGGTTTCAGCGGCAGCCTTAATGCCTCGGAGCTTGATAGACCGATAAGTGAGAATGACGCCCAAAAGAATAGTTGAAATTGTAGTATGAAACGCCACGGAATAAATCGCAAATTCGATATTGGGTGAAAGACCGAGTTGCGGTGTCAATGTCATCAAAAGAAAAGTCATGATGGCGGTGTAGGACCCGCTCACTAGCCATTTTGGGACGATGATCGGCTCGGTGTTGGGTGTCTTCTCTGAATAAATGAGCCATGATCCGATGCCGCTTGTGAGCGTAAATACAAGGGCCGATGTTAAATTGATTTCCATCGCCAGGCGCAAATTACCAATGAGCAGCAAGACGGCCGAGATTATAGGCAAGATCATTAGCGCCAATTGGACAATTTGTATAAATTTCCGAGTTCGAAATTCACGAAAGAAATAAAAATCAAAGAATTCCGACGAGAGTGTAATCGCAATGACTGCGCCACACATATAGAGCGGATGATTGAAACGATCATCAGGAATTAGAAAACGTGCGATGCCAAAGGCAGCACTTGCCCAATAGAGTGAACAGGCTTGTCTGATCAAGAAAAAATAGAAAATGCGGTCGCGCGATAGCGTCAGAAAAACAAGCCCATAAAAAAAGGAAATAATTATTAGGGATATAAAGAGTGCAAAAAGGGCGAGCTGCAAATAGTCGTGGCTTATAATTTCGCCTTTTGGATAGGCTTCGAAATTGATGAATGTGCTGCTTGAGGTATTGAGGCGGACATACACATCACGCGGTGTCTCGCCCGCAGGCATGACAAAGCTCAGATTAAGCGAGCGATACTCATCGAGCGCGCTTGAATGGTAATCGCCCGACAAGCGGCGATTTGCGCTTTCATGAGCCGGATCAAAAAATTCCACCTCGCGTAAATAGGGCGGCCTGATCCGCAGAATGATTGTCCCATTCTCGGGGTTCGCCGATTGCACGATTTTGGTTGGATCAATCGTGAGCTTGAACCAGAAATTCGAGGCGCTGTAACCTTTAGAAAAGGGCCTCTCATAGGGTGTGAATTTCTGTTTCTGAATCTCGGAAAAAGTCAGACCGCCTGTGGGATCCTCGAAATAGGACTTTGAGACAATAATGTCGTCCGCGCGCGCGGGACCGATCAAGGCCGCGAGGAACATGAGTACCGCGCCGGATAGAGTTAGTTTGATCCGACCGGACATTCCGCCCTCATCACGCACGCCATCACACTCAAAAACATTAGGGCGCCATTATAGACGCTTTGACGGGCCTAATCTTAAAAAATCTTAAATCAAAATTATGTCATTGTTTCAGAGGTTTATATTAATTTGGGCGATGAATATAAATTAGGATATGCCACCGTGCGGCTGAGCTCATTTCGGCGCGGACTGTTGCGATGGCCGCCATGAAGCGCGAAGGACGGGCCGAAAATATGCCTTCGTCACGGGCGTGGTAAGAGCGGGAGTTGGTGAAGTTGTTAAGAACGGAATTTGGGTGGGACGAAGCATTTTGAACGCAGCACTTACTCAATTTCTGAAGCCCGACGTCCTCTATTCGACCTTTACCCAAAAGACGCTGTATAGACCGTAGCCGCCCTCTGCTACCAACGATATTTGTCCTGTACACCCAATAAACTTTCCATATTTTTATCGTCGATGGGTGCATGTTCTTGTTCGGTAAAGGTGGCTGTAGGCCCCCGCAACCAAATTCT
>RFXE01000191.1 GCA_009921785.1 Alphaproteobacteria bacterium | reverse complement strand
ACCGGATCCGGAATTTCATTTTGCAGGATCAGGATTTTAGCGCCGCCGAGACGGGCAAAGGCTTTTGCGGCGTCATCCGGATCGAGGGCCAGATTAGAGCCCGACACGATAACCGCACCATAATCGCCATTGGATTTGACGATGGCGACACTCATGCCCGACCCGGCTTTAGGGTCGATACCAACCTCGCGGTGATCAACTTGGGCCGTATCGAGATGGGCGGTGAGACGGGCACCAAAGTCATCCGCGCCAATACGGCCAATCATTGCCGTTCGGGAACCCAATTTGGCGCCCATAACGGCCTGATTGCCGCCTTTTCCGCCGCATTTATAGGCCCAAGCCGTCCCGACCGCCGTTTCATCGACGCGCGGCAGAGTGGGCGCATCGACCATGATGTCGAGATGCAGGCTGCCACAGACAATGATGTCAAAGGAGGGGGTAGGTTGGGTCATTTGACCATCAGACCCGCGCGCGGGGCTCTCAGTCAAGCCGGGTGAGCCATTCGGGGGCAATGCGGGCCTTTGGGATACGCGGGGCCTCAAGCCCTTCGAGGATCGCACGAGCCGCAGGCGGAAGACTGGTTGGGATAGAATAGCCCTGAAGAGCTGCCCAGAGCGCTGCCCAGTGGCGGACTGCGTTCCACGGATTATATCCCCCGCCCCCAACGATCACTCCGATAGGAGCTCTTTGAAGCACCTCAAGAAGAGCGCCGCGCAAGGCGGGGATGGAAAGTGCAAGCCCGCAAAGCGGATCACCATGCAGCGCATCCGCACCACTCATCACAAAAAGGGCTTCGGGGCTGAAATGATCGAGTGCCGGGAGAATGTCATGCGCAAGGAGCGCATTGAGGCCCGTATCATCAAAGCCTTTTGGCACAGGAAAATTCAATGCCGTGGGTGTGTGTGTAAGACCACTATTGGGCCAGCGCTTTTTTTCATGGACGGAGACGCAAAGCACGCGCGGATCAGCTGTGAACGCATCTTCAACGCCATCGCCGTGATGAGCGTCGAAATCAATATAAGCTATGCGCTGCAGGCCTTTATCGAGCCAATGACGAATTGTGAAAACCGGATCATTGGTAAAGCAAAAGCCGCTCGCGCGATCGGGACGCCCATGATGGGTGCCCCCGGGTACGAAAAATACATGTCGCTTTTGAAGGGCAAGTTCCGCAGCAAAAATCGCATTGCCCACCAATAAGGAGGTGCGCTCAAAAAGATCAGGATAAATCGGATTATCGAGGGTGCCGATTTTGAAGTGTTCCCGGAGTACCTTTTGATCGATATCTGGATTATTGGCGCGCATTAGCGCATCGACATAGGCCACATCATGAAAAGCGAGGAGCGTCTCGCGGTCTGCCGCTGTGCCTTCACGATACTGATCAGGTGGCAACCACGCGAGTGCTTTTAAAAAATCAATCAGTGCTCCGACCCGGCGAATAGCCAAAGGGTGCCGTCCCGTATGGCGCGGCGTGTGAAAGATCGGATGGCTGACAAGGATAGGGGTCACAAAATTTCGGGTCTTGAGCTGATAATGAATTAACGCAGATCAAGTCCTAGAGCCCCTAACTTTCCTATGCAAAGGCCTAATTGCCGCGCATCCCATCATCGACGAGCGGCCTTAGAGATTGAAGGCTAAAGCGGTTAAGGCCGAAGACGTGCTTAAGAAGGTTGCGGCGCCGATTCGAAGTCTTGCCAGGATGCCGAATGAGGCCAAGAGACAGACGGCGTTCCCTGTCCGTCGATATCGCCCAATGCATAAGTTCTCTGTCGCAAAAATTCTGTCAGCGCACTGCGATCAGTAAAGCGCGCCATCAGTTCTGGTGATAATGGCGTGCCAATGGAAATACCAAGTGATGACCCAATTCGATCATGCACTTCTTTGAAAATGAGTGCGAGACGCAGGGTTGAGCTCACATGACTCGCCATTTGAAAGAGGCGACTGTTTTGACCATGAAAAAAAATCGGAAGCACGTGAGCGCGCGAGCGCTGAATAAGTTGTGCAGTAAAAGGTTGCCACGGCCAATCGGTTGCGGGCTTTTGTCCCAATTTATCCGGTGATGTTGAAATGGCGCCCGCCGGAAAAACAACGATAGCGCCGCCCTGATCGAGATGGGTCCGCGCCTTTTTCCGTGTGTCGAGATTGGCAGCGGTGGCCTCCGCTGTACCAGAGAAATCAACAGGAAGAAGATAAGGGCGTGCTTCAGGCGCACGCAGCAATGCCGCGTGGGTGAGGACCAGAAAATCTTTCCGCACATGCTCCATCAACCAACAAATGGCGATGCCGTCGAGCACGCCATAAGGATGATTGGCAACGACGACGAGCGGCCCTGTTTTTGGAATCGATTCAAGCGCTGAGCGATCAAGCGGAATAGTCAGTTCAAGTAGACGCACCGCGGCTTGCCAAAAACTTTCACCCGCAACCGGTTGCGACTGATTTAATTCATAGAGACGCTTTAACTCAGGCTGGCCCGTGAATTTCTCCACAGCGCGAATCGCGAGCTGTTGGATGAGCGGCTGTGTGGGTTCAGAATAGGAAAAATTTGTCTGTTGCATGACAATCCTGTCACATGATTTTGATGACAGGATGATGACACATAAAAGTTGTGAGGCCTCAGGAGATCAGGCCGCCCGAGCGAGATGTGGACGACAGGCGCGGCTGACATTCTCAATGAATTGCCGCGTGGCCTGTTCATGGGAATAAAGGAGCGCGAAGTTCCGGCATGAGTCACGGTTGACAGACAAAGCGGCAATGGCCGCTTTTCTAAGATCGTGATTCGCGATCCCTACTTTGGCTTCGATGATTGAGGGCACGAGACCTTCGGTCGGGAATGTAGCGACAGGCGTGCCGCAAGCGAGTGATTCGAGAAGAACATTACCGAAGGTTTCGGTTAGGCTCGGAAATACAAACACATCTGCCGAAGCATAAGCGGCGGCGAGCGCCTCGCCATAAAGGGCACCGGTAAAAATGACATCGGGATATGTAGATTCAAGCCGCGCGCGGTCTGGACCATCGCCGACAATAACTTTTGTGCCCGGCAATTTCAGGGACAAGAAACCATCAAGATTTTTTTCAATTGCCAGGCGTGACACGCAGAGAAAAATCGGGCGCGGATGATTGTCGGACGCATCGGGAAGTGGTCGGAATAATTCCGAATCAACGCCGCGCGACCACAGCGAACATGAGCGAAATCCTTGGCTAAGCAACTCCTTTTGTAAGGCTTCGGTTGCGACCATGGTTGTTACGCCAGCATTATGGAAATAGCGCAAAACGCCATAAGTGAAAGCAGGCGGAACAGGATAGCGCGCAGCGACATATTGCGGATAGCGCGTGTGATAGCAGGTGGTAAACGGACGTTCCATGCGTAATGCTGCATGACGCGCCATCCAACCCAAAGGCCCTTCCGTCGCGATATGTAAAGCATCAGGACTATGCGCTTCGATGGCGTCGCTTACCGCTTGAGGCGATGTTAATGCCAGTCGAATTTCGGGATAGCCAGGTAAAGGCGTCGAGGGATAATCAGAAGGCGTGATGAATTGAATATCGACGCCTTGGGCTTCAGCATCAACTTTCAAACGTTCCAGCGTTCGGACGACACCATTGACTTGGGGCCGCCACGCATCTGTGACAATCAGGACACGCATGACACCTCGCTCTTGAAACGACGCGATTCGAAAAATTCGAAAAAGCCAAAAGCGGATTCATGTTGCGTTTTGATGACAGCGCTCTTAACTACGCTGAAATTTGATCATAAAAAAACCCGGACCTTCCGATCCGGGGCCTAATTTTCTAAATGTAGATGCGTTGATTATGCGAGGATTTGTGGGCGCATATCG
>RFXE01000020.1 GCA_009921785.1 Alphaproteobacteria bacterium | reverse complement strand
CTTGTGATCGCCTTAGGCGGTGGTGTTATTGGTGATCTCGCGGGCTTCGCTGCGGCGATCACACGACGCGGTATGCGCTTCGTCCAGATTCCCACCACGCTTTTGGCGCAAGTCGATTCTTCAGTTGGTGGAAAAACAGGCGTCAACTCGGATCACGGTAAAAATCTTATTGGTGCTTTTCATCAGCCAAGCCTTGTATTAGCCGATGTCGATTGCCTTGATACATTATCGAAACGTGAATTCGCGGCGGGCTATGCTGAAGTTGTGAAATATGGGCTCATTAATGATGCTCCATTTTTCAATTGGCTTGAAGCGCATCATGAAGGTGTTTTCGCGGGAGGCCCTGATCGCGTTCACGCCATTTCGACATCATGTCGTGCCAAAGCCGCAATCGTTATGCGTGACGAACGCGAGGAAGGCGAAAGAGCGCTTTTGAATTTAGGGCATACATTTGCCCATGCGTTTGAGCGGATTGTCGCTTATGACGGTACTCGCCTTGTTCATGGCGAAGCCGTTGCCATTGGGCTCTGCTGTGCCTTCCGCTTCTCGCAGCGCCTGGGCCTTGCGTCCGGACAAGACGCATCACGGATTGAGCGCCATCTTGAAAAAGTCGGATTGCCGACAAAAATACAGTCAATTCCCAGATGGAATGCAGGGTCCGAGCAGATTCTTGAAGCCATGGCACAAGATAAAAAAGTCAAAAGAGGCCGTTTGACCTTTATTCTCGCGCGCGGCATTGGTGATAGCTTTATTGCCCCGGATATTAATCCCGGCGACGTTCGTTCCTTCTTGGATGAGCATTTGGCCAGTTAGGTGAAAAACCGATCATGGAACATTTGAATATTTCAGCGGATCCTTGGTTCGCTTTGGGCATTGTCGTTTTTTGTCTTGCGCTCTCCGCATTTTTTTCCGGCGCCGAGACCGCATTAACGGCTGCTTCGAGAGCGCGTATGCATGCGCTTGAAAAATCAGGTGATCAAAGAGCAGGACTCGTTAATCGCCTTCTGATGATGAAAGAGCGTTTCATCGGGGCCATGTTGATAGGAAATAATGTCGTCAATATTGGCGCATCAGCCTTTACGACGAGTGTTCTCATTCAATTCTTTGGCGCTGAAGGCACAATCTACGCGACGGTTGTTATGTCGGTACTTGTCATCATATTCGCCGAAGTGATGCCGAAGACGATTGCGATTACGAGTCCGGACCGGGCGGCACTCATTTTATCACGGCCCTTGTCTTTGGTCGTCGCGCTTTTTGGTCCTTTAACAATGGCGGTCGAAGCGCTTGTGCGTCTTTTCCTCTATCCGTTCGGAATTCGTATAGGTGCCAATGATGCTGTTCTTTCTGCAACAGAAGAATTGCGTGGTGCCGTCAATCTTCTTCACAGTGAAGGTGGTGTCGAAACGGATGCGCAGAAGATGTTTGGCGGATTACTCGATCTTGCCGAGCTTGAAGTCTCCGACATCATGGTTCACCGCACCAAGATGAGAACGATCTCTGCTGATCTTCCTCCTGAAGAGATTGTGAAAGAAGTACTCGCTTCACCGCACACGCGTTTGCCGCTTTGGTCTGAATCGCCTGACAATATTATTGGCATTCTTCATGCCAAAGATCTTCTACGCGCTTATGATGCTGCGGGCGGTAAAGCGTCCCAGCTCGATGTCCGTTCAATTGCATTAGAGCCTTGGTATGTTCCCGATACAACCTCGCTAAAAGATCAGTTGAAAGCCTTCCTTTCAAAAAAGCTTCATGTCGCCTTGGTTGTTGATGAATATGGCGAGGTCATGGGGCTTGTAACACTCGAAGATATTCTCGAAGAAATTGTTGGTGATATCCGGGATGAACATGATGTTCGTGTTCAAGGGCTGCGGGCTATGCCCGATGGTTCCGTTCGCGTCGATGGATCGGTTCCTATCCGTGATTTGAATCGAGCCATGGATTGGAATTTGCCCGATGAAGAGGCAACAACGATCGCCGGTCTTGTTATCCATGAAGCACAGACCATTCCAGAAATGGGACAGATATTTACATTCCATTCCTATCGCTTTGAGATTCTGCGTAAATCAAAGAACCGGATTGCACTGCTCAAAATCACATCCCTGAATAAAGCAAAGCCGAACGAAAAACGCCTAAATTCATAGAATTTTCGTTACCAATTATTAGTCAATATTCCCTAACGTAAGCCTATCTGCCGTTCTGGCGGATTCCTCACATGGATGGCTTGCGATGGATTTAGCGACTATTATCGGCCTTGTCGGCGGTTTAGGTGTTGTCGGACTGTTAACCATGCTCGACGGATCGCCCATGGCGTTTGTGTCCGAGCACGCTTTGATTGTTATTTTCGGCGGCTGTGCTGGCGCGACGTTAATTCGCTTTCCCTTGTCGACGCTTATCCACGGGTTCCCCACAGGCATGCGCTATGCCTTTATGATGCACTCGTCAGAACCGCGCGAGTTAATCGAAGAAATCACAAAAATTGCCGACACGGCTCGGCGATCGGGCGCCGCGGCGCTTGAACGCGTGACCGTCAAAGATCGCTTTTTAGCTCAAGGCATCCGCTACATCGCCGACGGTTATGATCGTGAATTTATTCGTGAAACATTGCAGCGTGATACGGACGCCTTTCTTCAGCGGCTAGAGGAAGGCGGGAAAGTCTATCGAGCGATTGGTGACGCGGCACCGGCCTGGGGCATGATCGGCACTCTGATCGGCATGGTGCAGATGTTCAGCAACATGGAAGATCCGTCAAAGCTTGGGCCCTTCATGGCAATATCGTTGCTGGCAACACTTTACGGCGCGCTCATAGCCAATCTTATCTGTCTGCCGGTTGCCGATAAGCTTCAGCTCAAACTTGAAGAAGAGGATGTGTGTCGCGCTCTTGTGATTGATGGTGTAATGCAAATTCGCGAAGCAAAGAGTCCGGCGGTTGTACGCGAAATGCTCGTGGCCTATCTGCCAGTTAAGCATCGTGAAGCGATGGCGGCGGCCTGATCATGGCACGCAAGAAAGGTGGCGGACATGGGGGCGGTCACGGGTGGTTCGTGACCTTTGCCGACCTTATGGGTCTCTTGATGAGCTTCTTCGTGATGCTCGTTGCTTTCTCCACGCAAGATCAAGCCAAAATGAAATTGGTCGCTGGATCGATGAAAGACGCCTTCGGCATGCAGGTAAAAAACCAGTTTGCCTCGATGATCGAAATGGATGGAACGCCGACCAAACCCTTCTTGAAAAATGCGAAATTTCTTCCGCCCGAAAATGGCACTGACCAAGCCGGACCGGTTGTCGGCGAGCGGCGCATGGAAGGTCTCGATCTCGCTACCAATGATCGGACATTCGCGCTTGCAGCGGCTACACTGCGGCAAGCAATTGCGGATATGCCTGAGCTCACAGAGATCTCTAAAAATCTGATCATCCAGGAAACGAAAGATGGGCTCGACGTCGCGCTCGTCGATCAGTCGGGACGCTCGATGTTTGTTGATGGATCATCTGAGCCGATGCCATTCGTCAAAGATGCTTTGATTAAATTGGCGGGTCCGATCCGGAAATTGTCGAACAGGATCGCCATTACCGGCCATACCGCCCGCCCAACTCAAGGGACAGTGGGTGAGGCATCGCCTTGGGACCTTTCGGTGAGCCGCGCGGCTGCAGTTCGCTCGGTCCTGTCGGAGGCCGGCCTTCCCAAAGATCGCTTCGCCTCCATTGCTGGTAAGGCGGACACGGAGCCGCTTTTTCCTGATAATCCGACTTTGGCAGCTAATCGGCGGATCGATATTCTCCTCCTCCGCGAGCCGCCGCCCCTCCCCATTCAGAAGAAATTTTGATTTTTCGGAGCCTTGCAAGGCTTCTCCAAGTCGTTTAGCAAAATCTCCGTAAACGCTAAATTTGGGCGGATTGGAGCCTTGTAATGACCTATGTCGTCGTCGAAAACTGCATCAAGTGCAAATATATGGACTGCGTCGAGGTCTGTCCGGTCGATTGCTTCTATGAAGGCGAGAATATGCTCGTCATTCATCCAGACGAATGCATCGATTGTGGTGTTTGCGAGCCGGAATGCCCCGCTGAGGCGATTAAGCCCGATACAGAGGCGGGTCTTGAATCCTGGCTCAAGCTGAATGCCGATTATGCCAAGCAATGGCCAAATGTGACGATCAAGCGGGATGCTTTGCCTGAGGCTAAGGAATTCGACGGCAAGTCCGATAAATTGGCCTTGTTTTCCTCAAATCCCGGCCAAGGCGACTGATCCGATCCGGCTAAACCGCGGCAATTTCACCATAAAGCTTGGAAATAGTTAGATTTTCTGGTATGAAGACCTTGTCCCGCTTTTTGGGGCGGTTTTCGGTTCATTTGATCGGATAGAGCGGCCCCATCCCCTTCCCCCTGGTTCGGAGCAACCCTCGGTTCGAGAGGTAGGGATGGTTTTTGTTGCGGTTACCCCTCTCGGAAGAGAGTCGGGGGCGCGGCAGGACTGGGGGTCGAGAGTCACGATCTCGCCGCGTTCGGCGCAACGAAAGAGAAAGATCGCGTCATCATGACGACAACTTCGAAGAAGACGACCAAAGGTCACGGGTTCAAGACTGGCGAAGCCGTTGTGTATCCTACCCATGGCGTAGGCCGCATTAAATCCATCGAAGTGCAGGAAGTTGCGGGCTTCAAGCTTGAGCTCTTTGTCATTTTCTTTGAGAAAGACAAAATGACCCTGCGCGTGCCTGTGGCCAAAGCGCCAACTGTTGGTATGCGCAAGCTTTCTGAAACAGCGATCATCACCAAAGCCCTTGAAACAGTGACGGGTCGTGCCCGGATCAAGCGGACCATGTGGTCGCGCCGCGCACAGGAATATGAAGCGAAGATCAATTCGGGTGATCTCATTCAAATTGCCGAAGTGGTCCGCGATCTTTACCGGTCCGAGGCGCAGCCTGAGCAATCATATTCTGAGCGTCAGCTTTATGAAGCTGCGCTAGATCGCTTGGTGCGCGAAATCGCGGCTGTGAATAGCTCAACAGAAAATGAAGCGCTCAAGCTGATCGAGCAGCAATTGGCAAAATCCCCGAAACGCAGCAAAGCCGCAGAAGTCGAAGCGGAAGCTGAGGCGGAAACCGAGACCGATATTGACCAGGAAGAAGCGGCTTAATCGTTCTTCATTTTCTATCTTAATGAATGACAGTAAGGGGCGTTTTGACGCCCCTTTTTGTTTTTAGGCTGTTATTAGTCTGCGGCAATTAACTTGTAAGGCGCGCCGCTTTTGAGCTTCGGCCGATCAAGGCCATTCAAAATCAAAAAGCGATCAAGGGGGCGATCGATTCCCCGTGTTTGTGCAAGGAGTGTTTCAACTGTGTCGTTTTCGGATGCGGTGACCATTACGAGATGAAGCGGTCGTAAAGTGTCCCGCTCTTCTGCGCGGAGCGTTCGGAAACTTCTAATCGATTCCATGAATTGACGATCAAGCTCAGGCGTGAGATTTCGTGCGGCGAAGATTATACGGAAAAGATCTGATCCTTTACGGATTGCTGCAAATCGAAACGTCCATTCCGAACCCACGCCAATACCTGTCGCGCAGTCATAGCCGCTCACAAGCGTTTCATCGATTTGATCAATTTTTATATTTTCAATCCAACCTTTTGCAAGAGATGCGGCAGGCGAAGTCTCAGCCCGAACAATATCAAGACGCATCGCAACTGTACCATTTGCATCCAACCCTAAAACCGCTTCGGTTGAGTTCTCGAGCTTGAGTGTTACGGGTGCTGTGAAAGCAAAATCAAAGCGCGGATGAAAAAACTGTCGGTCTCGAATGACGCCGCCGGAGGGATCCTCACCATAGGCTAGTCCATTGAGCGCCTCGACATAATGAATGCGATCAGCTTCGGTCGATTCATTTTGCGAATTATCACGCGCCGTGACAAGAGCCGCAGAGATACGCTGCGGTGTTGCGGGATGCGACGACAAGAATGACATACGCCGCCCCGATTGCGAGAGCGATTGAAAATTTGTGAGCCGCGCCAATGATGATAAAAATCGCGCGGCGCCATAGGGATCATATCCGGCCTTCGCCATTGTTTTGATACCGATCTCATCAGCTTCTAATTCCTGCGCGCGAGAGAAGCTGGCTCTTAAAAACTGAATTGAGTCAGATGTATTGGCTTCATTGGGGGCAAGAGCATCGGGAAGAGTCCGTGCAATTTTTTCAAGCTCGGCGCGTTTGAACGCATGATTGGCTGTCACATGCGCAACCTCATGAGCAATCACTGCGGCCAGTTCGGACGTATCATTGGCAAGAGCGAGCAGTCCTCTTGTTACGTAAAGTTCCCCATTGGGAAGCGCGAAAGCATTCGGTGATGAAGAGTTAAGAATGGTGATACGATATCTTTGTCCTGGATCATCACTGGCTGCCACAACGCGATCAACGATTTTACGGAGCTGACTGCGAAGATTTTCATTTGCTGAATATTCGCCTCCAAACATCTGAACGAGTGTTGTGCGCTCTTCGGTGAGTATCCGTTCAGGGACACCTGTAGGAACGGAAGCGATCGGGCGAGACTCACCTGATGGGGGAGTGACACAGGCGCTGAGATGCGCTGATAGCGCGACGATGAACCCCACGCGGAGGACGAGCGCCGACAAAGCACTGCCACCGGCAATCACGTGAGACCGTTCCGCTATCCGCATCATCATTCGGCTTGCCTATATTCCGTCCCGTCCGTGTGCCCGAACAAGACTATTCGATAAAGGTCTAGCTGATGATCTATAAAAATGAATAAAAATCGAAATGGCCGCCCCACTGTAAATCAGGGCAGCTTATGGTAGAAACCCGTCCGACGGTCCCGTAGCTCAGCAGGATAGAGCGGCGGTTTCCTAAACCGTAGGTCGGATGTTCGAGTCATCCCGGGATCGCCACTTTTTGATCAGTCGATCACCGACCAAAAGCGTAGACGGTATGTCTCAGGCCGCAGCCTTTTGCTTTAGTCTTTCTATTTCTTCTTTGAGATGGAGCTTTTTTCGCTTGAGCTCTTTGAGCTTGGTTTCGTTTGTGGCCGGATGGTTCCGTTCACCTTCGATTTCACGCTCAAGCGCCTGATGTCGGCGGGTGAGTTCAACGAGATGCGACTGTATCGACATTCCGCTCCTCCATTTATCGCCGGTGTGAATCCGGCTCTTGTGAGTGTGTCACAAAATTGTCGTCTGTCGAGGACTTCGATCGAATAGGGTTTTCGATGCGATGCACCATTTCGTATAAATGGTTGAAGACATTTATCTTCCCCTTCACCTTGCATGGTGAAACCAGTCTCTGGCATAAATAGGGCAATCGAGATTTGGATCCGGAAGCGAAAAAAGTTCATGGATGATTCGTCCGGCTCACTCCCGCCTTCGCCTGAAATAAATGAGGCTGATCTTCAGGCTGAGCTCCAGCAACTTCGCATTGAACACAAAGACATCAGCGATGCGGTTGAAGCGCTTGAAGCCATCGGACAGGCCGATCAACTTCAGATCCGGCGCTTTAAGCGGCGTAAACTAAGTCTCAAAGATCGTATTCGGCAGATTGAAGACCAGCTCACGCCGGATATCATTGCCTGATCAAAAGGGCCCTTCCTCTTGCCAGAGTGAGCCTTGAGGGATAGGGAGCTTTTTTCAGCGGCAAAGGCATACGTCTATGACGGTCTCCGTTCCCCCTATCGCCATTATCATGGGAAGCCAGTCCGACTGGGCGACGATGCGTCATGCTGCCGAGACGCTTGATGCGCTCGGCGTCGCTCATGTAAAACGCATTGTTTCGGCTCACCGCACGCCTGAACGGCTTTACAGTTTTGCGCGGGGTGCACGCGATGCCGGACATAAGGTCATTATCGCCGGCGCGGGCGGCGCAGCGCATCTGCCTGGTATGACGGCAGCAATGACACCGCTTCCCGTCTTTGGCGTGCCGGTTGAGTCGAAGGCGCTCTCCGGACAGGACAGCCTCCTATCGATTGTTCAAATGCCCGCCGGAATTCCGGTCGGCACGCTCGCAATTGGAAAAGCCGGTGCGGTGAACGCCGCTTTGCTCGCGGCTGCGGTCTTAGCCCTTCAAGATCCAGCCCTTGCCGGACGCCTTGATGCTTGGCGCGCGAAGCAGACGGCTGCCGTTGCTGATGCACCTTCGGATGAGGCCTGATTCTTCGTGCTGAAACCTGGTGATACGATTGGCATTCTAGGAGGTGGGCAATTGGCGCGCATGATGACGCTCGCCGCTGCACCTCTCGGACTAAAATGTCACATCTTTGCGCCGGAAGGCGATAATCCGGCTTTTGATGTGGCTGCGGCGCGCACAATCGCACCTTACGACGATATAGAAGCGCTCGAGGCCTTCGCGCGGTCTGTGGCTGTTGTGACCTATGAATTTGAGAATGTTCCGGCGCGGACCGCAGAAATTCTGTCCGCCCTCGTTGACGTTTTGCCGAACCCGCGCGCGCTTGAAACGACGCAGGACCGCTTCATCGAGAAAAGCTTTATTCGGAATCTCGGGTTACTCGTGCCTGATTTTCTGCCGGTCGACTCGGTTGAAAGTTTGATGGCAGCCGTCGCCACACTCGGTCGACCCAGCGTTTTGAAGACGCGGCGCTTCGGTTATGATGGCAAGGGTCAGGCGATGCTCAAGCCGGAAACCAATTTGGCCGATGCCTGGAGCGCCATTGGCCAATCGCCCGCCATTTTGGAACAATTTATCCCCTTCGAGCGCGAAGTCTCAGTGGTAGCGGCCCGCAACGCCGCAGGCGCGCTCGTCACCTATGACGTCGCTGAAAACCGTCACGCGCATCATATTTTGGCCGAAACCACACTACCGGCGCATATTTCAGATGAAACGGAGCGCGCCGCGAAAGAGGCGGCAAGTCGGATTGGCAGCGCGCTCGACTATGTTGGCGTTTTCGCGGTCGAGTTTTTTGTCGTCGGAACGGGCAAACAGGAACAGCTGTTGGTCAATGAAATTGCCCCGCGTGTCCATAATTCGGGCCATTGGACCTTGGGTGGCGCTGAAACCTCTCAATTTGAGCAACATATTCGGGCGATTGCCGGTTGGCCGCTCGGGAGCGTGAAGCGCGTGGGGCGGATCGAGATGCACAATCTGATCGGGTCTGATGTTGATCGCTGGCAGGATTTTGTGACCGAGCCGGGGCTATATGTGCATCTTTATGGCAAAGCCGAAAGTCGACCCGGGCGGAAAATGGGTCATGTGACCCGGGTCCTGCCTTAAGTCACGAATAGGATTCATGTTTTCGGGATTTTTTGCCAATTCCTACGTGGACAGCCTTCCGGCTTTCTGTTAGAGACCGCGCTCACAGTGCCTTATGGCAGTTAGAAATCCAGCTCAAACCTAATTCAGGTTTAAACCCTCGGGGAAATGACGCGTGCAGGTTCTCGTCCGTGACAACAACGTCGATCAAGCGCTGAAGGCGCTCAAAAAGAAGATGCAGCGCGAAGGCATCTTCCGTGAAATGAAGCTCCGCGGCCATTATGAAAAGCCTTCCGAGAAGCGCGTTCGTGAAGAGGCAGAAGCCGTTCGCCGCGCCCGCAAGTTGACCCGCAAGAAATTGCAGCGTGAAGGTCTCCTTCCGGCAGCGAAGGCCAAGGCCCCAACTCGCTGAGATCCAATATTTTTGGATATTAAAAAATGGGCGTTCCTCTTGGGGCGCCCTTTTTGATTCGGGCGTCAACTTTCTTGCGTCTGTCATCGGAACTTCTTACGATCAACTAAGACGACGTTTCTTTTCCCCGACATGATTATTATTAAGCGGATAGAAAAATGAATCGGATCGAAATCTTTTCTCGTGGAATGGTGATCGGCTCGCTCTGCGTGTTTTTGGCCGCTTGTTCGACTACCACCGCTCCGGGGCCTATCGTTTCCGTTGCGGAAATGGATAAGGATCTTGATACGGCGAAAGTGAATATCGAGTCGCTCACAGCCGTGATTGAGAGCAATCCTAAAGATGCGACGGCTTACAATACGCGCGGTGCGGCTTTTGCACGGATCGGCAAATATGTCGAAGCCGAAGATGATTTTTCAAAAGCGATTGAGCTGAAGCCCGGTTACGCAGCAGCCTATACAAACCGTGCACTCGCTTATCGTCAAACCGGGCAAGATGATCTTGCGCTCAATGATTTTAATCACGCGATTACATCAAGCGCATCTTATGGGGCAGCGTATCTCGGGCGCGGAAATCTTTATCGTTCTTTGAATAAATTTACTGAAGCCATCGCCGATCTGACACAAGCGATCAAACTTAACCCAGAGTCGGCGCAAGCCTACCACGCGCGCGGTTTGATTTTCCAAAAGCAGGGCCTGCATAAGAAAGCAACGAATGATTTCGATGCAGCGATTGATCGCGATCCTTTTGTGGCCGCGCCCTATCTTGCACGCGGACAAAGCCTAATTGTGCTTGGAAAATATGATTCAGCGATTGAAGACTTTAACGCCTGTCTCAATGTGAACGCCGATCTTGTCGATGGCTGGTTGGGTCTTGCGCAGGCCAATGAGAAAAAAGGTGCCAAGGACGCTGCTATCGAAGCCTATAATCGCGCGCTTGCTGTCGATGTAAATAATACCACTGCACGCGAAGCACTTACCCGCTTGTCCGGCGGTGAAAAAAGTGGCGGCGGATTGTTTGGAAAGAAACTCTTCTGAGCGCTGATTATTGGGAGTCGAGACGATGTGCTTCTCGACTCCTCAATCTAGTTAGTGCGCCATCGCCTTATTGATGTCTTCGACCATCTTCTTGGCGTCAGCGAAGAGCATCAGCGTATTGTCCTTGAAGAACAATTCGTTTTCGACACCCGCATAACCCGAACCCATACCACGCTTGATGAAGAGGACGGTCTTTGCCCTTTCAACATCAAGAATGGGCATACCGAAGATTGGCGATTGCGGGTCAGTTTTTGCAGCCGGATTCGTCACGTCATTCGCGCCGATAACAAAGGCAACATCAGCCTGTGCAAACTCTGAATTGATATCTTCAAGTTCGAAGACTTCATCATAAGGTACATTCGCTTCAGCAAGCAGAACATTCATATGGCCGGGCATACGACCAGCGACCGGATGAATGGCATATTTAACTTCAACGCCTTCTTTTTTCAGAAGATCAGCCATTTCGCGCAAAGCATGTTGAGCTTGTGCGACAGCCATTCCATATCCCGGAACGATGATTACGCTCGACGCATTCTTCATCATGAAAGCCGCGTCATCGGCTGAGCCTTGTTTCACAGGCCGCGTTTCAACCTGGCCTGCCGCCGCTCCACTCGTCTCGCCACCAAAGCCGCCGAGAATAACCGAGAAGAAGGAACGGTTCATGCCCTTACACATGATGTAAGAGAGAATAGCACCCGATGACCCAACGAGCGCGCCGGTAATGATGAGCGCCATATTCGAAAGCGTAAAGCCAATGCCTGCCGCCGCCCAACCTGAATAGGAATTGAGCATCGACACGACGACTGGCATATCCGCGCCACCAATCGGAATGATGATCAAAATCCCGAGCAGAAGGGCAACAAGCGTGATCAGCCAGAAGAAGACTGTGCTTTGTGAGATCATGAACAAGACGATCAAGACAACAAGGCCCACCGCTAGCGCAATATTGATGAGATGACGGCTTGGCAGCATGATGGGCTTGCCGCTCATATTGCCGTTCAATTTCAAAAACGCGATGATGGAACCAGTGAATGTGATCGCACCAATCGCAACGCCGAGCGACATTTCAACGATGCTGGCAACTTTAATTCCGCCATTCGCTGTCGCGATATGGAATGCCTCAGGTGCATAAAGCGCACCTGCCGCAACAAACACGGCAGCAAGACCAACGAGTGAATGGAAAAAAGCGACAAGCTGCGGCATCGCCGTCATCGCGATGCGACGTGCGAGAATGGCCCCGAAGCCACCACCAATCGCAAGACCAGCAATCAAGAGTCCCCAACCGATCACACTCGTCGGCGGAGAAATAAGCAATGTCGTCACCATGGCAATCGCCATGCCGATCATGCCAAAGAGATTGCCTTGTCGTGATGATGCGGGTGAAGAGAGTCCACGCAGCGCAAGAATGAAAAGTACGCCCGAGATGAGATAAAGAAGGGCTGCAATATTGCCGGACATGGGCTTATCCCTTCTTCTTATACATTGCGAGCATGCGCTGGGTCACAAGGAACCCACCGAAAATATTCACGCTGGCAAGGATCAAAGCGCCAAGGCCGAAGAGTCGCGCGGGCAGTGCGCCGTCTTCACCTGCCGTCGATGCATCAACACCAATAGCGAGAAGCGCACCGACAACAATCACTGAAGAGATCGCATTCGTCACCGACATCAAAGGCGTGTGAAGAGCAGGCGTCACAGCCCATACGACGAAATATCCGACGAATACCGCGAGAATGAAAAGTGCGAATTCGAAGACGAAGGGATCAATGGCGCCACCACTGGCACCATGGGCGGCCGCGCCCGCAATCGATCCGGCTTGGGTTGCAAGACCTTGCGCGATGTCGGCGAGATCCTTTGCGGCATCGGCAAGAGCCGCCGCTTTGTCGTGCAGCATTTGAGCGGTGTCGGTCGCCATGCGAGACTCCGTAAATTAGGATTTGGGCTGGAAATTTGGATGGACAACAGAACCGTCGCGCGTCAGCAGCGTCGCTTTGACGAGTTCATCATCCCAATTGATCGCAAGTGTCTTTTCCTTCTTATCGACCATGGTTTCAAAGAAGGAGAACAGATTCTTCGCGTAGAGAGCGGAGGCGCTGGCCGCGATACGACCAGGGAGATTAAGCGGTCCGAGAATCGAGACACCATTTTCGGTCACGACGGTCTCACCCGCTTTCGAAAGCGCCACATTGCCTCCGCGCTCCACCGCGAGATCGACGATCACTGAACCCGCACGCATCGATTTCACCATGTCTTCGCTCACAAGTTTGGGAGCCGGACGTCCGGGGATCAAAGCGGTGGTGATGACAATGTCTTGCTTGGCGATATGCGAGGCGACAAGGGCTGCCTGCTTGGACTGATATTCGGCCGACATCGGCTTGGCATAGCCCGCAGCGGTTTCGGCCTGTTTGAACTCCTCATCCTCGACCGCGATGAATTTAGCACCCAAAGAGGCGACTTGTTCCTTGGCGGCGGGGCGTACATCCGTCGCGGTGACAATCGCCCCAAGGCGGCGTGCGGTCGCGATGGCCTGAAGGCCGGCAACACCCGCGCCCATCACGAATACCTTGGCGGCAGGAACGGTGCCTGCGGCGGTCATCATCATGGGCATACCCCGGCCATAGGCCGAAGACGCGTCGATGACAGCCCGGTAACCGGCGAGATTGGCCTGGCTCGAGAGCACATCCATGACCTGCGCGCGGGTAATGCGCGGCATCAATTCCATCGAGAAGGCCGAAAGTCCGGCTTTTGCCATGGATTGTAGGGCTTCTGCCGAGTCATAGGGGTCCATAATGGCAAGAACGAGGGCGCCCTTTGGCATAAGGCCCAGTTCGCCCTCTGTCGGGCGGCGCACCTTCAAAATCACGGCGGCGTTAGCGAGCGCATCCTTGGCTGATCCGGCAATGGTCGCGCCTGCGGCTGCGAAATCAGCATCTGGAATGCCCGAATGCTTGCCTGCGCCCGCCTCGATCGAGACGCTCGCGCCGAGCCCAATGAGTTTCTTGATGGTTTCCGGGGTTGCCGCAACGCGGGTTTCGAGCGCGGCGGTTTCGGAAATGACGGCGATTTTCATGGCAATCCCTGTCTGTCTCGATCGATCCGGTGAAATGGATGATATTTCAGGCCTACGACCTGAGAACCGATCAGATCAGGGTGAGGGCCATAACAATCAGAAGGGCTGCAACCGCGATCGTGCCCCATTTCGTGAAGCTCACAAAGCGGCCATAGGTCCGCTCATGTTCGGCGTAATCCATTCCTGAAGCGGCGTGATCGTGGCTGGCCATGAAATCCCTCATTTATTCTGGCGGATGAAGCTTTTTTGATCCTCTATCGCATCACACGCTTTCGATCAATGTAAGCGTGACTAAAAGCCGCCTTTTGAATCCGCATGACAGACGGGCGGTGTCATGCAAGGAAAGGATGATGAGCTAGGGAGTTTCTTGTCTATGCGCCTGCTGTTTCTCGGCGATATTGTGGGTCGATCGGGACGAAATGCCGTTCTTGATGCGCTTCCAGGCCTGCGCCGTCGCTGGTCACTCGATTGTGTTGTAATCAATGGCGAGAATGCTGCGGGCGGTTTTGGCATTACCGAGACGATTTGCAACGATCTTTTAGACGCCGGTGCTGATGCCATTACCCTTGGCAATCATTCTTTCGATCAGCGCGAGGCACTTGTTTTCATTGAGCGTCAGCCAAAACTGCTTCGTCCGATCAATTATCCGGCAACGACTCCGGGCCGCGGCGCGACAATGATCGAAACCGAATCCGGCGCGCGCGTATTAGTGATCAATGCAATGGCGCGGCTTTATATGGACGCGCTCGATGATCCCTTTGCGGCGGTTGATCGCGCGGTGACGGAAGCCCCCTTAGGTCCGATGTCCGACGCGATTCTCGTCGATTTTCATGGTGAGGCGACGAGCGAAAAACAGGCGATGGGCCGCTATCTCGACGGTCGCGTCTCGCTCGTTGTGGGCACCCATACGCATGTTCCGACCTCTGATCATCGTATCTTGCCGGGAGGCACGGGCTATTTGTCGGATGCAGGGATGTGCGGGGATTATGATTCGATTCTCGGCATGGCGCATGAAGAAGCCGTGCGTCGCTTTGTGGAGAAGACGCCCGGCGCGCGGCTAGAGGCGGCCGATGGCGAGGGGACGCTCTCCGGTATCGCGGTTGAGACGGATGATGAGACGGGATTAGCGATTGATATCGCGCCGGTGCGGATTGGACCGGGGCTCGCGCCCGCTCTCCCCGATTTTTGGGAGCTTTGATAAAGGGCGGTGCGCCTTTTCTTTCCAAAGAGGGGGTTCTATAAGCGCGCCGGATTTGATTTTAGCCGAAGAGACTTCGGCGTCGACACAGTAGATGGATTTAGCACATGGCCGGCCATTCCCAGTTTAAGAACATCATGCATCGCAAGGGCAAGCAGGATGCGATGCGCTCGAAAATGTTTTCAAAACTGGCGCGCGAAATCACTGTCTCGGCAAAAATGGGATTGCCTGACCCTAATATGAATCCGCGTTTGCGTGCAGCTATTCAAGCCGCGCGCGCCGAGAATATGCCGAAAGATAATATTGAACGCGCGATCAAAAAAGCTTTGGGCGGTGATGCGGAAAACTACGAAGAAATT
>RFXE01000190.1 GCA_009921785.1 Alphaproteobacteria bacterium | reverse complement strand
TGATCAGGGTCATGTCATGCAGCGTTTTGATCTCGTTATTGCGGGTGGCGGCATAGTCGGCATGAGTTTGGCTCTTGCCCTCTCACGAGTGCGAAAGGGCGCGCTGTCGGTTGCCTTGATTGATCGAGCCCACACGTTAACAGAAGATCGCGCTTTTGCTTTTTCTGCAGGGTCACGACGCTTTCTTGATGCGCTCGGACTTTGGGACCAAATTGTTTCTGAGGCTCAACCCATCCGCGAGATGGTGATCACCGATAGCCGCTTGAATGATCCGATTCGTCCGGTGTTCCTTACTTTTGGGGGCGAGGCTGCAAAGGGTGAACCTGTTGCGCACATGATTCCCGAAAGTGCTGTGTTACGTGCGCTTCAAGCTGCGATTGCCGCATCATCGGTTCATGTGATTGAAGGCGTTGTTGATGATGCCATTGCTGATGAAGCAGGTACGACGCTGCATTTATCCGATGGCCAAAGATATCGCGCCGGACTTGTTGCGGCTTGTGATGGCGCGCGATCTCGCTTGCGGGAAAAAGCGGGAATTGGCTGGCATTTCTGGTCTTATAAACAATCCGGCATTGTCACGACACTTGGAATAGAACGGGATCACGAAGGCCGCGCTGAAGAGCATTTTCTGCCTTCAGGTCCTTTTGCCCTTCTGCCGTTAACTGATCATCGTTTTTCAATTGTTTGGACTGAGTCAGACGATCGTGTGCCCTCTCTTCTTGCGCAAGATGATCATCTATTTCAGGAAGAGATTGAAAAACGTGCCGGATTGCGATTTGGCCGCATTCACCTATTGAGCAAACCGCGTGCCTATCCGCTTGGCTTTGGTCTCGCACGAAAATTCGGCGCCTCACGATTGGCTCTTGTTGGAGATGCCGCACATCTCATTCATCCTATCGCAGGACAGGGTTTGAATTTAGGACTGCGTGACGTCGCTGCCCTCGTTGAAATCATTTCTGATCAAATTGCGCTCGGCCTTGATCCGGGTTCGTCCGTGGTGATCGACTCCCATGACCGCGCGCGCCGCGCCGATACGGTTGAGATGGCCACTTTGACTGATAGTCTCAATCGTCTTTTTTCCAATGAGGCCATGCCCTTGCGTCTCATGCGCGATTTTGGTCTCGGGGTTGTTGATCGATTGCCGACGCTCAAATCGCGGCTTATCCGCGAAGCATCCGCTGCCAATCCTCGGTTGCCGCGCTTGATGCGGGGCGAGACACTGCCAGGGTTCTGAATTCACACGCCAGCGTGATCGAGTGCGGCCACAAGTTTCGAAAGCATCGGATCATCGATACCGAGCTTTTTCATTTCAGTATGCGTAGCGCGGATATAATCTGGGTTGCGCCCTGAAACGCCGACGCTGTGTGTTACGCGATCGAGAAGTGCTTCATGGGTCAACCCGCGAATGAATTGGCTATGGGTGCGGTCCGCCGTATAGGCGATGGCGTTTACGATACGCCCGTCGATCAAGCGCAAGCGATGCCGCGTTTCAAGATAAACAGATGTAACTTGTTCGCGTTCTCGCAAATAATCGATCGTCGCCTTTGCCTTCTCCTTTGCCACTCTAAAGGCAAGCCCTCGACATGAGCCGCCCTTGTCTAAACCGAGAACCAGTCCAGGACGTTCAGGCGTTCCGCGATGATGTACAGATAGAATACACAGCGCGCGATGATAGCCCGATAGAATTGCAGGCACGCGTTCGACCCAATCAAAGCCGGGCGACCACATCAGGGATCCGTAGCCAAAAACCCAAAGATCGCTTTGTGATTCATTTGTCATAAACTTGCCCCTAGCCAACTCCATTGATTGTGGCAAGGGCAGAGCTTTTTCACCGTCAGAATTTAAGGTAAAGAAGGAGCGCGCTTAAGTGTCGGAGCCTGATGTGACGGAAACTCAAAACAAAAAAAAGCATCGCCCCTCGCGCCTTCGCCTTTATTTTGCTCCCGCTCTGTTGCTTGCACTTTCTTTGGCGCTTTCGGTCGGGTGGGTGATAATCTCACACCGCGTGGAGGCTCATCTTGATCATATGATCGCGGATGAGGCGTCTAATGGGCGGCTTTGGACATGCGCTAATCGAACCATTGCAGGCTTTCCGTTCCGCATCGAAGTCGAATGTCTCGATGCACAGGTGAAGGTTGCGAATGAACCTCATTTCGAAGCCAAGCTCCCGCGTGTCATTGCCGTCGCCCAAATCTACGACCCACGTCTTGTAATTATTGAAGCGCAGGGACCTTTATCGATTGTCTCTTCGGACAAACCAACTATCAGCGCGTCATGGTCGTCGCTCCGCTCAAGTATTCATATGCAGTCAGATCAGATGCCCGATCGCCTCTCTATCGTCGGCGAAGGTATCAATTTAAAAAATGAAGTGCGCGGCCAATCGGCGGCAATGACTCTTGGCGAGCTTCATATTCGTGTGAAGCCCATCGACGCCAAACCTTCGAATGATCTCGAATTTGCGCTACGCGCCCAAGGATTGTCGTCCGATGTGATGCCGGGTGTACCGGCGTCATTTGAAACGTCGGGAGCGCTTGAACAGGGCATTCAGTTTCTAAAATTCAAAGGCCCTGAAACAATTGAAACATGGCGGCGCGCGAATGGTCGCTTAAATCTCGAAACATTTGTCATCTCGCGCGGCGAACAAATGCTTGATTTGAAGGGAAAGATTGGTCTGGACGAACAGCGCAGAGCATCCGGACAAATCGAGTTCACCGGCAAAGGCCTGGATGAATTTTTTAAATCCGCAGGTCTTTCGAAATTTTCGACGATACAAACAACAAATTTAAAAGTGCCGCTGGTCTTTTCGAATGGGTATCTTCTTCTCGGCCCCTTCAAAATGGCTGAGCTTAAGCCACTTTATTGAGCCGGATCGCCTTTTGCTTGCCGGCCGAAATCAGGAGTTGCTGAATCCTGTCCAATTTCAATGATTGATCGACGAATGGCGCGCGTCCGGGTGAAATGATCAAACAATGCATCACCATCACCCCAGCGGATAGCACGCTGTAAGGCTGAGAGATCTTCGGTAAAGCGTCCGAGCATTTCAAGTACGGCTTCTTTATTATTCAAGAAAACATCACGCCACATTGTCGGATCGGATGCCGCGATACGTGTGAAATCGCGAAATCCGCCAGCTGAAAATTTTATCACTTCCGATTGCGTTACTGCTTCGAGATCAGCGGCAGTTCCGACAATATTATACGCAATCAAATGCGGTAAATGACTTGTGATAGCGAGTACAAGATCATGATGGGTCGGCGACATCTCTTCGACATTCGACCCTACACCCTCCCAGAACTGACGCAGTTTTGCGACAGCATTTATATCGGTTCCTTCGGGGGGTGTCAGAATGCACCAGCGATTATTGAAGAGCGTTGCAAAGCCGGCATCAGGTCCCGATTGTTCAGTGCCTGCGACAGGATGAGCGGGAACAAAGTGAATATGTTTTGGAAGATGGGGCTCAACTTGTGAAACGATAGCGCCTTTAACCGAACCGACATCGGAGAGAATAGCGCCGGTTTTTAAAGCCGCCGCAATCTTTTCCGTGACCGAACCACACGCACCCACTGGCACGCATAAAATCACGCAATCCGCATTGCGAACGCCTTCAGTATAATCACCTGTTACGATATCGGCGAGTTTAAGTTCAGTGATACGCTTGCGCGCTGCTTCGGAGGAATCGATCGCAACAATTGTCTTTGCGAGATTTTGACGTCGCGCGACACGTGCAAGCGAAGAGCCGATCAGTCCTACACCGATCAAAGTGAGTTGATCAAAGAGGGGCTGTTCGAGGGGAGGACCAAGGCGATCGGGCACGTCAATTTCTCGTCATGAATTGTTTTAAATGATCAACGACTT
>RFXE01000189.1 GCA_009921785.1 Alphaproteobacteria bacterium | reverse complement strand
TATCGCTGCTCTTCCTTCGCGTCGCGAAGGTCTTCCAAAAGCCCTTTTGGAAGCTGCCGCGGCCGGGCGCCCATTGATTGCTACCGATGTTCCCGGCTGCCGCGATGTCGCCATTGAAGGAAAAACCGGTCTTTTAGTGCCTGTTGATGATGCGGCGCGCCTCGCGGACGCCATTTCGCTCCTCGCGGGGAGTGCAGCGCTCAGAAAAGAAATGGGATCGGCTGCACGGTCCTTTGTTGAAACGCGCTTTTCAGCCGTAGCCATTGGCGCGGCGAGCTTAACCCTTTATCGCTCCCTCACCCAAAGGCCGATTGAAGTCGCGCCCCGACTGATTTAAACGGCCATCCCAGCGTCTCCGGAGATTTCGAGTGCCTCATTCCCGCAAAATTGCCGTCATCGGCCTTGGCTATGTCGGTCTACCTGTTGCTGTATCTTTCGCGGCGTCCAAAACGCCCGTGATCGGTTTCGATATCGACGCAAGACGTATTGCGGAATTGAAAAAGGGGCATGACCGAACCAATGAAGTTGAATCCGCGCGGTTGAATCAAGCCTCGCTGACATTCACCGATGATCGTGCGCAATTAAAACAAGCCGATTTCTTCATTGTGACTGTACCCACGCCGATTGATGAAGCGCGCCGCCCTGATCTTACCGCCCTCATCAAAGCGTCTGAAACCGTTGGCCAAGCGCTCAAGAAAAACGACATCGTGGTATATGAATCAACCGTCTATCCCGGCGCGACAGAAGAAGATTGTGTGCCTGTTCTTGAAAAGATTTCAGGAATGAAGGCTGGCGTTGATTTCACCGTCGGCTATTCACCCGAGCGCATTAATCCGGGCGATCATGTGCATCGCTTTGAAACCATCAAGAAAGTCGTATCAGGCCAAACGCCTGAGACGCTTGAAATCGTCGCGCAAGTCTATGGCTCGGTTGTCACCGCAGGCATTCACAAAGCCCCTTCAATCAAAGTTGCTGAAGCGGCGAAGGTGATTGAGAACACGCAACGCGATCTCAACATCGCGCTCATGAACGAACTCTCGGAAGTGTTTCAAGCTCTAGGCATCAACACATTGGATGTTCTGGCTGCTGCGGGAACGAAATGGAATTTCTTGCCGTTCCGCCCCGGCTTAGTTGGCGGACATTGCATTGGCGTTGATCCTTATTATCTCACCTATCGTGCTGAAAAGGCCGGCTGTCATCCGGAAGTCATTCTTGCCGGGCGCCGCACCAATGATGCCGTGGGCGCCCGTATTGCGCGTGAGTGCATCAAGCGACTTTTAGCATCGGGCGCGTCTAAGCCACGTGTCACTGTTTTGGGCCTAACCTTCAAAGAAGATGTGCCTGATATCCGTAATTCGAAGGTTGTGGATATTATCACAGAACTGTCAAAATTCGGCGTTACCGTTCAGGCTCATGATCCATGGGCTGAGGCGGAGGAAGTTCAACACGAATTCGGCATTCACCTTGTCGATCGTAAAGCGCTTCAACCCGCCGATGCGGTCATTCTGGCTGTGAGCCATAAGGCCTATCTCGATGAGGGATGGTCCTTGGTGCAATCGCTTCTGAAGCCTCAATCAAAAATCGTGATTGATGTGAAAGGCGCTTTACCGCGCGAAAAGCAGCCGGCCGATTTTGATCTCTTCAGCCTCTAAGATGTTTGCCTAAAAGAGTAGAGCGTTTGTTTAAGTGCCTCCCCCGGCTTCTAGCCTCCACCATTTGCTGCGCGCTTTTAGCGGGCGGTGCGATGTCGCAGGCCAATGCGGATCAAGCGCCAGCTTCGATCATTCGCACGCTTCCTTATCCATTTCATCACGTCGTCAGTTTCAGCGATGATACGGATGAATTGAAGCCTTGGCATGAAGTGGCTCTTCACCGTGTGTTTAATGAAGAGATGGGCTTGCCGATCACCGATGCCATTTGGCCTCACGGCAGCGACCGTCTCTCGACCATGTTCATCGGGCCTCACGTGCTTAACCGCACACCGTCCGGAATTGATGATCAGCCTACCTTTGCCGTGTTGTTACGTGAATGGCATCGCGGCAATATCGACCAGTTTCACGGGTGGAATGAAGACAGTACCTATCAATTGCGTAATGAGCTTTCGCCTTCAGTTAAGTTGACTTCAGCGACGGTGATTATTCCGGTGCCCGAAACTGATCCGGTTGTAGTTGATCAACAAAGACAAAATATTCGCTTGTATTTTAATGGCGCTATTCCTGCCGATCTCTCCATCACGCTGAAAGATAGCCTCGGCCAATCGCTGACCTACGCTGCCGCTGATGTGCAAAAGGCGATGCTCGTTCAGGTGAAGGCGCAGACATCCGAGCGGTTTATTGATTTCATCATCCCGCGCGTCGCAAAAAAATCAAATGCACTACAAATCAATTTAGGGCGACTTTCTGAAATCACCCTCAACGCACCTTCTTGCGTTGACGCATGTGCGGTTACGCTCACAAAAATCATTCGCGATGATTTCAGTCGCCAAACGGTACTTGCTGAAGCGCCCGATCTTGCCAAGTGGAATATCCGACCCACACTTCTGACGTCGCATGGCGGCAATACACTCAATCAGGATTTTGGCGTTGCGGGCCGTGTTCTCGAAGTGCCACGCACGCCCGGTACTTTATTTGCTAATGCGTCGGTCGTTGTACGACGCGAGCCGCAAGCCGATAACCCCGCCAGTCACGCTTATCACGCGGACCTTTTGAAATCACTCGGCGTTGACGGTGTGTGGGCTTACTTCCCTGAACAGAAATCCGATTATTTCGGTCCGCTCGCAATCAATGCCGGTGATCCACCGCGCAAAATGACGTCGAGCTTTGAGGGGTTCTACAATATTCCCCGCACAAATCCAGGGGAGTTTGATCGCTCATCGCCCGAAGCCTTTGCAAAAGACGTTGAAAAACTTTTACCCTTCCTGAGCTTCAATGAGCGCCTCGATCTTTATTGTGGCGTCAATTGCGATAGCGCGCAGGGTGATGCACTTGCCTTACTTGTCGCCACAAGTGTTGAAAAAATAACGCATGGCGAAACGGTTGAACATTTCTGGTACACGCATTTTGGATCGCGCGGCTCAAATTTTGAACATACAATTGATGAGCCTTTAACGCCGATCACAAAGAAATGGATGAACAAGCTCGTCAATCTTGTTTATAATTTCGACGGCCGCGTTCCCGAGCGCCATCGCGTATGGTCTCCACCTGCTTCAACATGGGTGCGCTATCAGATGATGCAAAGCCATATCGCTGAACATCTCCATGTCAGCGCAGATGGTAACGTGATCACGATTGACCCCTGGAGTGACCCCGTCACGGGACGAATTATTCCCGATCTTAATGCGGGAAGCCGCGATCTTCACGGTTTGACACTTTATGTGTCTGATACAAGTAAAGCGCGTGTCTTTATTGGTGAGCGGGAGGTTTCGACCTTCACGCGGAATAAAGCGGATTTAACCAACCGCCCCTCGATAACATTGATCGATGATCATGCGCCGACCACTATTCTCGATCGCGTTGCGCTACGCGATAAAGGCTCTGTGACGGAAGAAAGCGGTTTGATGAGCGAGAGCGTTATCAAAAAAGATAGTGCCGCTTCGTTAGGCTTGGTTTCTCTTACGGCCGACCAAACTGGAAATGCTGAAATCTTGTTCCAGCCCGCCGGTCTCGCATTGTGGAATACAAGTCATATTGCCTTTCAAATCCGCAAGTTCGCCGCGCTATCGACACAATCCAAATCTTCAGGGTCAATTGAAATCGATCTCCTCATGAAGAATGGCGATACGGTTTCAATCAATGAAGCAGGCGCACCGGACAGTACCTTCCTACCGTCGAGCCAATGGAGCGTTGCTCCGCTTTCTGCCGATGGCCAATGGCGCAATGAGA
>RFXE01000188.1 GCA_009921785.1 Alphaproteobacteria bacterium | reverse complement strand
ATTTGCCAGGCGCGTGAGAGAACATTCATCGGCAATGACATGAAGCTTCGGCCGCGCGTGCGTTCGGCTTCTGTCACATCTTGGCTGATGGCGGCATCGGGCACCACTTTTAAGCGTGTCACGAAATGCGAGAATTCCGCGAGATCGGCAATGATCTGGCGCGGATCAGCGCCAAGATCATATTGCGCTTTGAATTCCATCAGCGCGTCATGCATGCGGCCATGCATGAGATGATCAAAGAGATCGATGATGCGGGCGCGATCGGCAAGACCCAACATCACGCGGACGGTTTCCGCTTCCACAAAGCCCGCGCCATGCGCAATGGCTTGATCAAGCAGCGAGAGCGCATCGCGCACCGAGCCTTCAGCCGCGCGCGCAATCAAAGCGAGCGCGTCATCTTCGGCTTTCACAAGCTCGGCCGCGCAGATTTTTTTCAAATGCGCGACAAGCACATCCGCATCGACACGACGCAAATCAAAACGCTGACAGCGGGAGAGAATCGTCACCGGCACTTTGCGAATTTCAGTGGTCGCGAAAATGAATTTTGCATGCGGGGGCGGCTCTTCAAGTGTTTTCAAAAACGCGTTAAAGGCTTTGTCCGAGAGCATATGCACTTCGTCGATGATGTAGACTTTGTAGCGCGCCGAGGCGGGCGAATAGCGCACGCCGTCAGTGAGTTGTTTCACATCATCAATGCCGGTATGCGAGGCGGCATCCATTTCGAGCACATCGACATGGCGCGATTCCATGATCGCACCGCAATGCACGCCTTCTTGTGGCATGTGAATGGTGGGGCCGCCTGTGCCATCGGGCAAAAGATAATTGAGGCCGCGCGCGAGAATACGCGCCGTTGTCGTTTTGCCGACACCGCGTACGCCGGTGAGCATCCAGGCTTGCGGAATGCGGCCCGTATCAAAGGCATTCGAAAGCGTGCGCACCATCGCTTCTTGGCCGATGAGATCGGTGAAGGTCTGCGGGCGATATTTACGCGCGAGTACGCGATAGGCACCGGTTGAGGGCGCGGGTGGGGCATCGCCGAAGAGAGAGGCGGAACCGGTTTCAGAGGCGGGCGTGTCGCTCATTTGTGGCGTCGTCCCCCGCGCAAAATAAACAAACCGATGAGAGAGGCGACATACGCCTCCCCAATTTCAACAAAAAGGAGGGTGGAAGGCTGGACGATGACCCGCCCGGGCTCGTTAGGGCTGCTTCCTTCCGGACCTGACCCGGTTGGCGAGTGGTACGTCCAACGCCAACCTTCCACCCCCTATATCGGGGATCGGCCGGGAAAAAACAAGCGATTCGGGAGGATGGAATTTTTCGCTTCGGGCCCGGCCTCGGCGGGGCTAAAACCCCGCCATGACCGACTTCTCCCTCGATTCGCGGCTTGAGGCCGACACGATCCCGATTGGCGATCTTCATCTCTCGCGCGTGTTGTTGATGAATGATGCGCAATTTCCCTGGGTGATTTTGGTGCCGCGCCGCGCCGCGATGCGGGAGATCATCGACCTCGCCCCCAAAGATCGCGCCGCGCTGTATCGCGAGATTGAAAGCGTGAGCGAGGCGCTGCAACGGCTCTTCTCACCGACAAAGCTCAATGTGGCGGCGCTTGGCAATATGGTGGCACAGCTCCATGTGCATGTGATTGCGCGCTTTGAAGCCGATGCCGCCTGGCCGAAGCCTGTATGGTCGATGGGCGCGCGCGTGCCCTATACGCCCGAAGCCGCGAAAGCGTGCGCAGAGGCACTGTCTGTTGCTTTGGGGCGTTTGTGAATGAGTGATCGGTTTTCAAAACTGGGCTATGTGACCAACCCGCTTGATCGGCGCGGTGATTTGCGGGATCGCCCCGAGGCGCTTGCGGCCTTGCGCGCACAAGCCGATGCGGGCGTGTTGGTGTTTGCGGGTGATGTTTCACTTTTGAAACGGCAGGGCGACGCGCTTGAAGGCTTGTTCGCGCCGCATGAAGTGGCGGCGCTCGGCACCACGCGCGCGACTCTCTTTTTAGGCCTCGACGGCACAAGGCCGCTTTTTGCGGACGAGATTGAACCTGAAGCTGCCGAACGTTTTGCTGATGATGCGCGTGTAATGGTGATTGATGCACGCTCGATTGCCGTGCAGGGCTTATTGCCTGCGTCTCTCATCGGTCCGCTTGCGGAAGCCAAAGCGCTGTTGCATTGGCATCGCAAACATTGCTTCTGCGCTTCGTGTGGCGCGCCCTCGCGCGTATCAAGCGCGGGATGGAAGCGCATTTGTGATGCCTGCGAGACAGAACATTTTCCCCGCACCGATCCCGTGGTGATCATGTTGTCCGTGCGCGGGGACAAATGCGTGCTCGGGCGGCAATCGCGTTTTCCGCCGGGCATGTATTCCTGCCTCGCCGGATTTCTGGAACCGGGCGAAACGATTGAAGCGGCGGTGCGGCGCGAAACACTCGAAGAGGCAGGCGTGCGCACGGGACAGGTGCGTTATCTCGCCTCGCAGCCTTGGCCCTTTCCCGCGTCCTTGATGATTGGCTGCATTGCCGAGGCGTTGAATGATTATCTCACCATTGATGGCGAAGAGCTTGAACATGCGCGCTGGTTCACGCGCGATGAAGTGCGCCTGATGTTGGACGGCCAACATCCCGATGGCTTGCTCGCCCCGCAACCCATGGCGATTGCCAATGCGCTCCTCAAAAGCTGGGTGCTTGACGGGGTGGGGGTGTGAGCTCTTGTCAAATATCTGACGTTTGGTAATTTACTTCCGTCGAGTCGTGTTTTGTGACCTGCGTATCACTTTTACCTTCGCGGACACTATGCGCCTCACACCCGGAATCGATACGCTCTTTTATGGCGATAATCTCACGATTCTCAGAAACGAGATCGAGGATGAGAGCGTTGATCTTGTCTATCTTGATCCGCCTTTCAATTCGAATGCGAATTATAATGTTCTCTTCAAATCCCCGGCGGGGGATAATAGCCAAGCGCAGATTGAGGCGTTTGATGATACATGGCACTGGACGGATGCGGCCGAGCGCGCCTTTGACGAGGTAATCCATTCCGGCAATTCGGATGCCGCCGAAATGCTCCGCGCGATGCGGGCATTTTTAAAAGAAAACGACATGATGGCCTATCTAGCCATGATGGCCGTGCGCCTGATCGAACTCCACCGTGTATTAAAGCCCACAGGCTCGCTTTATCTCCATTGCGACCCTACGGCGAGCCATTATTTAAAGATTTTATTGGATGCGGTGTTCGATAAAAAAGGTTTGGGTCTTGCCTAGTTAAGCGGTGATTTTCGGAGGTAGGTTAGCAGGGTTTTGTATTTATCGGAATGGCGATGATTGAAGCGCCATTCTGTTTCTTTCAGATGAAGATGGAACGTTGCATCAGGGATGCCTTTGAATTTGGCGAGCCTGACTTTTGCAAAGCCCCAGAACCCCTCGATCCCATTGATATGAACGCCGCCCTTCGAGAATTCGTCCTTTGAATGATCAATTCGGAAGTGCCCATATCCAAGATCGACAAGCCCGTTATAGCCCCGCCAACCGTCTGAATTGATAACGGTCGATACATCAACCCGACCTCGAATAATGCCTTGTAATGTGGCTTTTGAGCTATTCGGCACAATCTCGGTGTAAACTTGTCCATCTCGTTCAAAGATGCCGAAGACTGTTGTTTTGCCGTAGGCGCCTCGTCCTCGTTTGCCCTTGACCCGTTTTGCGCCGAAAAGACTTTCGTCCACCTCGACAACGCCAAACATCGGTCGCTGGACTTCGCAAACCTGGGCAATGCGCGCGCGTAAACCGCGATAGATTCTATTGATCGTATTGCGATTTACGCCGCTCAACGCGGCAGCTTGCAGCGCTGTGAGATCAACCGAAAAGTAGCGGACAATCTCGCGAAATTTGGCTTCA
>RFXE01000187.1 GCA_009921785.1 Alphaproteobacteria bacterium | reverse complement strand
GCGTCAGGCGAACATCACTAAAGAACTCATTGAAATCATCTCGGGCGCGGAAGCGCTCTGATCGATCGCACGAAGGGATAGAGAACCATGGCCAATAAACCAACGGGCAAAATCACTCAGGTCATCGGCGCCGTCGTTGACGTGCAGTTTGATGGACATCTCCCGGAAATCCTGAATGCGCTTGAAACGACCAATCGCGGCAACCGCCTCGTGCTCGAAGTGGCGCAGCATCTTGGTGAAAATTCTGTGCGCACCATCGCGATGGACACGACCGAAGGTCTCGTGCGTGGTCATGCCGTGCTCGACACCGGTGCACCGATTGCTGTGCCAGTTGGTGCCGGCACATTGGGCCGTATCATCAATGTGATTGGCGAGCCGGTTGATGAAGCCGGTCCTGTTCCTGCAGAAGCAATGCGCCCGATCCATCAGGCCGCACCGAGCTATGCTGAACAGTCAACCGAAGGTCAGATTCTTGAAACTGGCATTAAGGTTGTCGATCTTCTCGCGCCTTATGCGAAGGGTGGTAAGATCGGCCTCTTCGGCGGCGCAGGCGTCGGCAAGACCGTGTTGATCATGGAACTTATCAACAACGTCGCGAAAGCTCACGGTGGTTACTCCGTGTTCGCTGGTGTTGGCGAGCGTACGCGTGAAGGCAATGACCTTTATCACGAAATGATTGAATCACGCGTCAATGTCGATCCGAAAGAACATGGTGGCTCGACCGCCGGTTCGAAATGCGCGCTTGTTTATGGTCAGATGAATGAACCGCCAGGCGCCCGTGCACGTGTTGCTTTGACAGGTCTTACCGTTGCTGAACATTTCCGCGATCAAGGTCAGGACGTGTTGTTCTTCGTCGATAACATCTTCCGCTTCACGCAAGCGGGTTCGGAAGTGTCGGCACTTCTCGGCCGTATTCCTTCGGCCGTGGGTTATCAGCCAACACTCGCCACTGATATGGGCGCGCTGCAAGAGCGCATTACAACAACAACCAAGGGTTCGATCACATCGGTGCAGGCGATTTACGTGCCAGCCGACGATTTGACCGATCCGGCACCTGCTGCCTCCTTCGCGCATTTGGACGCAACAACCGTGTTGTCGCGTTCGATCGCTGAAAAGGGCATTTATCCCGCAGTGGATCCGCTCGATTCAACCTCGCGCATGTTGTCACCTTTGATTGTTGGTGAAGAGCATTACGCGGTGGCTCGTGCGGTGCAGTCTACACTTCAGCGTTACAAGTCGCTGCAAGACATCATCGCCATTCTCGGCATGGATGAATTGTCAGAAGAAGATAAGCTGACGGTTGCCCGCGCGCGTAAGATCGAGCGTTTCTTGTCGCAGCCGTTCCACGTGGCTGAAGTGTTCACCGGTTCGCCCGGCAAGCTTGTATCACTTGCGGACACGATCAAGAGCTTCAAGGGTCTCGTTGAAGGTCAATATGACCATCTTCCAGAAGCAGCGTTCTATATGGTTGGCTCGATGGAGATCGCCATGACCGGATTTACATTCGAACTCGTCTCACCCGAGAAATTGTTGTTCTCGGGTGATGTCGAAGAAGTTGTGATTCCGGGAACCGAAGGCGATTTCGCTGTTCTCAAGGATCATGCGCCCGTGATTTCTGCGCTGCGTCCGGGAATCCTTTCGTTCAAGGATTCTAAGGGTGAAAAGCAGACTTTGTTCGTGCGTGGCGGCTTTGCGGATGTTTCCGCAAATACATTGATCGTTCTCGCCGAACAGGCTGTGGCTTTATCCGATATGGATGACCAGCGTTTCGAGCATGAAGTGAAGCTCGCATCTGAAGAGCTCGCTGCCGCGCAATCCGAAGATAGCCGTCGTTTGGCAGCTGAACGTCTTGCGCAGATCGAAACATTGCGCGGCGTTGTTCGTCACTAATTATAGATATATGCGGTGTCCCGCTTGACATCGCTTCACTCACCGATCCGTTGGCCTTTCATCGATGCGGTGCGTGGCATTGCTATCATTGCAATGATTGGATTCCATTTCACATGGGATCTCGGTTTTTTTCAGCTCATTCCTTATGACATTGCCTTCACACCGGAAGGGCGTCTGCTCTCTCATTTGATTGCAGGCACATTTCTTTTTCTTGTTGGTTTTTCAATATCACTTGCACATCGTAATGGACTTGATGCGCGTGGATTTTTGATCCGCTTTGCAAAGATTGCCGGCGCCGCCGTTTTGGTTTCACTCGGAACATTTTTCGCGATGCCGGAGGATTGGATTTTCTTCGGCGTGCTTCATTGCATTGCTCTATCAAGTCTCCTGGCTTTGCCGTTTCTGCGCGCGCCGTTGCTTTTAGTCGGTATATTGTCGCTTCTTGCGCTGGGTGCTCCCAGCGTTATCAACCATCCCCTTTTCGACCAGCCTGCATTGTTTTGGCTTGGGTTGAATAAGGTTCTTCCGCGCACCAATGATTATGTGCCGCTCTTCCCTTGGTTTGGTGTTGTCCTTTCCGGACTACTCGCAGGCCGATTAACGCTTGCGATGCCGCATCTCGCTTCAAGGGCGGCACGGTCTTTAAATGGCACTGTATCTCGGTCTTTGGCACGCCTTGGCCGCTATGCTTTGCCGATCTATCTCCTTCATCAACCAGTCTTGATGGCGTTGCTTTGGGCGTTTGTGAGCGTTGCGGGACCGTCTCTCATTAAACCCGCAATTGAGCCGGCCTTTTTTGAAAACTGCACACAAAGCTGTGCGGCAAGCGGTCGCAGTCATGAGATGTGCGATAAAGCGTGTTCCTGTCTTGGCCACGCCCTCTCGGGCATGAAAGCGCAAGGCGATGAAGCCATTCAAAGCGCTCTCGCGATTTGTCGCAAGGAAGGCCTGTTTTAAGGCCTTTTTTGCCCTTCATGACGCCAATCGACAGATCGATGACGGGTCGTCATGGACAATGCGCGATAGGGTAGGCTAATCGCTCTATTGTCCGAATTGATTGGCAGGATCACCGCATTTTTCGGATAATCCCGCCGCTATCGAATTGTCCGACTCGCATGACGGGTCTTTTGGTTAGGGAGAGCCACACTTGCGCTTCTCGTTTCTTAATCTCGCCAAACAGGCGCTGAGCGCCCATCGCAACTGGCCGGAGCAATGGCGCTTTCCAGAGCCAAAAGCGTCCTATGACGCGATCATCGTGGGCGCGGGCGGCCATGGCCTCGGCACCGCCTATTACCTCGCCAAAGAACACGGCATGCGAAACATCGCAGTGCTCGAAAAAGGCTGGCTCGGTGGCGGCAATACCGGCCGCAACACGACCATCATCCGCTCGAATTATTTGTGGGAAGAAAGCCAGGGGCTTTACGAGCACTCTGTCAAACTCTGGGAAACGCTCTCGGAAGAACTCAATTACAACGTCATGTATTCGCCGCGCGGCGTGATGATGCTGGCGCTTGCAGGGCATCGACAATGAATGGCTGACGCCGGAACAGGCGAAAGAGTTCTGCCCGATCCTCAATATCGAAGACAATATGCGCTACCCGATTCTGGGTGCGGCCTTGCAGCGTCGCGGCGGCACGGCGCGTCACGATGCGGTGGCGTGGGGTTATGCGCGTGCGGCGAGCGCCATGGGCGTCGATATCATCCAGAATTGCGAAGTGAAGGGTATCCGTCGCGATCCCAATGGCGCGGTGACGGGTGTTGAAACGACCAAGGGTTTCATCGGCACCAAAAAAATCGGTGTTGTGGCGGCGGGTCACACCAGCGTGATCATGAGCATGGCCGATGTGCGCATGCCGCTTGAATCCTATCCGCTGCAAGCGCTCGTGTCGGAACCGATCAAACCGATCATGCCTTGCGTCGTGATGTCGAACACGATCCACGCCTATATGTCGCAATCCGACAAAGGCGAGCTGGTGATTGGCGCGGGCACGGATGCTTACACGTCTTACA
>RFXE01000186.1 GCA_009921785.1 Alphaproteobacteria bacterium | reverse complement strand
AGGTCAGCATCAGACGCGCCTTTTTTGCCAAGCCCGAAAAGAACGGCAGCAATTCCCGCACCGCGCCCGGGAACGAGGCAGAGCGATCCTTGCCCACCCTCAAAGCCAGAAGCGCGCACGAAATCAACGAGACCCAATTGCTCCGCGGTCGCCGTCCATGACTCCGTAGTGACAGCATGAATGGGAATGGCGGTGGCGGCGTCTGTCGAAAATACGGGATGCACGGTATGGTCCTTTTTAAAGCGAGCACACGAAGAGGCCAGAACAAGGCTCAAAAGAGATTTAGCGCAACCGGACTGAAATTGACATCATCCGGAACCCCGCGAAAAGCCCCGCCCCCTTGCGGGAAGGCGAGCGATCCAGTAACCCGCCACGGAACACTCCGAAACATCTCTTAAATCCTGCCTCCGAAAGGCCGTTCCGATGTCGAAAAAGCCCGTCAAGAAAGTCGTTCTCGCCTATTCGGGCGGGTTGGACACCTCGATCATCCTCAAATGGCTGCAAACGACCTATGCTTGCGAGGTCGTGACCTTTACCGCCGATCTTGGCCAGGGCGAGGAACTTGGGCCCGCGCGCGACAAGGCGCTGCTCTTGGGCATCAAGCCGGAAAACATCTTCATTGAAGATTTGCGCGAAGAATTCGTGCGCGATTTCGTGTTCCCGATGTTCCGCGCCAATGCCGTCTATGAAGGCGTGTATCTCTTGGGCACATCGATTGCGCGGCCGCTGATTGCGAAGAAGCAAATTGAAATTGCCGAGCGCGTCGGCGCTGACGCCGTCTCGCATGGCGCGACAGGCAAGGGTAATGATCAGGTTCGTTTCGAGCTTGGCTATTATGCGTTGAAGCCTGACATCACCATCATCGCGCCCTGGCGTGAATGGGATTTGCGTTCACGCGAACAGTTGATTGCTTTTGCTGAACAACATCAAATTCCGATTGCGAAAGACAAGCGCGGCGAAGCGCCCTTCTCGGTCGACGCGAATTCTTGAAGACCCTGCGGTTGAAGTGCCTGATTATGTCTATTCGCGCACCATCGGGCCGGAAGCCGCTCCCGATAAAGTCACAACCATCACGGTGGATTTCGAAAAAGGTGATGCGGTTGCTATCAATGGCGAAAAGCTTTCGCCTGCCACCTTGCTCGCGAAACTCAACGCGCTCGGTAAAGAAAACGGTATCGGCCGTCTTGATCTCGTCGAGAACCGTTTCGTTGGTATGAAATCACGCGGTATGTATGAAACACCAGGTGGTACAATTTTGCTTGTCGCGCATCGCAGCATTGAATCGATAACGCTTGATCGCGGCGCGGCACATCTCAAAGACGAGTTGATGCCTAAATATGCCGAGCTCATTTACAACGGCTTCTGGTTCTCGCCGGAGCGCGAAATGCTGCAAGCGCTCATCGACAAGAGCCAAGAGGCCGTCACCGGCCGCGTGACGCTGAAGCTCTATAAGGGCAATGTCATCGTGATTGGCCGCGAGAGCCCCTATTCGCTCTATGATCAGGACCTCGTGACCTTCGAGGAAGGTGCTGTGGCCTATGACCACCGCGATGCGGCAGGCTTTATCCGCCTCAATGCGCTCCGTTTGCGTACTTTAGGCGCCAGAAAGAAGAAATACGGCATCTGAGCGACTTCCCCTTCCCTTATCCGCATAAATCGGCTATGTGCGGCGCAACAAATTGAAACCGCAGGCCCGGGGTTTTCCAAACCGCCGGGCTTTGCATTGGAGCATGACGCGAAAAAGTGGCTTCCGGTTTTTCGATTTACGTCATGCGGTAATAAAAGTGCATGACGCGAAAAAGTGGCTTCCGGTTTTTCGATTACGTCATGCGGTAATAAAAGTGCATGACGCGAAAAAGTGGCTTCCGGTTTTTCGATTACGTCGTGCGGAAATAAAAGTGCATGACGCGAAAAAGTGGCTTCCGGTTTTTCGATTACGTCATGCGAAAGCCAAAAGAAATCCGTCATGAGATCGTTATGATCTCGTGACGGTTTAGGACCAAAGCTCCAGAAAGATCACCTATGTCACTCCGCAATATCGCGATCATCGCGCACGTCGACCACGGCAAAACGACCCTCGTGGACAAGCTCCTCGCCCAGTCCGGCACCTTCCGCGAAAACCAGAAGGTGGCTGAACGCGCGATGGATTCGAATGATCTCGAGCGCGAGCGCGGCATCACCATTCTCGCCAAATGCACCTCGGTGCAGTGGAACGACACACGCATCAATATTGTTGACACGCCCGGCCACGCCGATTTCGGCGGCGAAGTGGAGCGCATCTTGAACATGGTCGATGGCGTGATCGTGCTCGTCGATGCGGCTGAAGGCCCAATGCCGCAGACAAAATTCGTTGTGTCAAAAGCTCTGAAGCTTGGCCTGCGCCCGATTGTGGCGATCAACAAGATCGACAAGCCAGAAGCGCGCGCGAGTGAAGTTGTGAATGAAGTATTCGATCTCTTCGCGGCTCTTGACGCCACCGACGAGCAACTTGATTTCCCGATCCTCTACGGTTCAGCCAAGCAAGGCTGGATGTCGAAAGATCCGGATGGTCCGAAAGATTCACTCGCACCGATGTTTGACATGGTGCTTGAACATGTTTCGCCTCCAAAAACCGAAGAGGGCGCGTTCCGTCTCATCGGGACCATTCTCGAAGCCAATCCCTATCTTGGCCGTATCGTCACGGGTCGCATCACATCGGGTTCGGTAAAGCCGAACCAAGCGTTCAAAGTGTTGGGCGCTGATGGCAAGCTCATCGAGCAAGGCCGTATCTCGAAAGTGCTCGGCTTCCGCGGTCTTGAGCGCGTGCCCGTTGATGAAGCGGTTGCAGGTGATATCGTTGCCATCGCTGGTATGGTGAAGGGCACCGTTGCTGACACATTCTGCGACATGTCGATTGATGTGCCGCTTCCTGCACATCCAATTGATCCGCCCACCGTCACGATGCAGTTCCGCGTGAATGACTCGCCGCTCGCAGGTACAGAAGGCGATAAGGTTACGAGCCGCGTGATCCGCGATCGTTTGTTTAAAGAAGGCGAAGGCAATATCGCACTCAAGATTTCAGAATCCGCCGATAAGGATTCATTTGAAGTCGCAGGCCGTGGCGAATTGCAGCTTGCTATTTTGATCGAGCAAATGCGCCGCGAAGGTTTTGAACTGGCCGTGTCGCGTCCGAAAGTCGTTTATTCGCGTGATCCGGACACAAACCAAATTCTTGAGCCGATCGAAGAAGTCGTCATCGACGTGGATGAAGAACATTCGGGCGTTGTGGTGCAGAAAATGTCGGAGCGTAAAGCCGACATGATGGAAATGCGTCCTTCAGGCGGCAATCGTCTGCGTCTCGTGTTCCACGCGCCAACACGCGGTCTTATTGGCTATCTTGGTGAATTGCTGACTGACACACGCGGCACCGCCATCATGAACCGGCTGTTCTATGGGTATTCGCAATATAAGGGCGAAATTGCCGGCCGCCGTAACGGCGTGTTGATCTCCAATGATATTGGTGAAGCAGTTGCTTACGCCATGTGGAATTTGGAAGATCGTGGCCCGATGATGATCGAGCCCGGTTGGAAAGTGTATCAAGGCATGATCGTGGGCGAACATACGCGCGAAAATGATTTGGAAGTGAATTTGCTCAAGGGCAAAAAACTCACCAACGTGCGTGCCGCAGGCAAAGATGAAGCCGTGCGCCTCACACCGCCGATCCGTATGACACTCGAAAAAGCGCTCGCTTATATTCAAGATGACGAGTTGCTCGAAGTGACGCCGAAGTCGATCCGCTTGCGCAAGGTGCATCTCGATCCGAATGATCGCAAACGCGCCGAACGCGCGAAGGAAGCCGTGGCGTAAGGACAATTGCGATGACGGAGCGGCTCACCCTCATCTTAGGCGGTGCCCGCTCCGT
>RFXE01000185.1 GCA_009921785.1 Alphaproteobacteria bacterium | reverse complement strand
AACTGGATTGCTTCGCTCCCGCTCGCAATGACGGATTCCCTACTCCCTCTCTTTGGTAAAATCACATGACCAAAATCACCGGCATTGAAATCACAACCCATCGCCTGCCGCTCGATCCGCCCTTCCGCGCGAGTTGGGATACGCAACCGCGCAAGCATTTCGATGCCTGCATCGTGCGCGTGCATACGGATGAGGGCGTAACCGGCGTTGGTTCGGGTGATTTCATGGTCGGTTTTCAAGGCCATGAACATCTTTTTATCGGCCAAGATCCGCTCGCGATTGAGCGGCATTATCGTATCCTCGCAAATATCCAGTTTCATTATGGCCGCTGCTGGCCGCTTGATCTCGCTCTGTGGGATCTCGCAGGCAAACTCACAAAACAGCCAGTGTGGAAACTTGTCGGCGGACTTTCGAATAAGGTCCGTGCTTATGCATCATCAGGCACGTTGCGTGCGCCGAATGAATTGGCCGATGCCGCCGAGCGTTACTTGGGCGAAGGATTCAAAGCGCTGAAAATTCGTTTTCATCGCGGTGATTGGCGCGCGGATATCAAAGCGCTTGAAGCGGTGCGTGCACGTGTTGGCAATAAGCTCGATCTGATGGTGGATTGCAATCAGGGTTGGCGCATGTCTTGGGATCAATACAAACCTTGGACGCTGAAAGAAGCCATTCCAGTGGCGCGCGAACTCGAAAAACTTGAAGTGTTCTGGATGGAAGAACCGCTCTTCCGCTCTGACCGCGACGGCATGAAACGTTTGCGGCAGATGGTTGATATCCGCATTGCGGGTGGCGAGATGACGCGCGAGCTTTACGAGTTTCGCGATCTTATGGTCGACGGATGTCTTGATGTCATTCAACCCGATGCGGCGCTTGTCGGCGGCATTACGGGCCTACGCCGTGTGGCGTTGATGGCGGAAGAACATAACCTCATTTTCACCCCGCATACCTGGACGAATGGCATGGGCGTCGTGGCGAACGCGCATCTGACAGCGGGCCTCGTCGAAGCACCTTATCTCGAAATGCCCTATGATCCGCCGGAATGGAGCCTTGATCGTCGCGATTTCATGATGGAAAAGCCGCTTGGCGTCGATAAGGACGGCTGGGTCGTCTTGAGCGATGCACCGGGCATGGGCTATTCTCTCGATGAGGAAAGGCTCGCCGCAACCCGCATCGGCTAAGCCTAATATCGGGGAGAGCCTGCTTTGGATCGCAAATGGTTGCCGCTTAACGCGCTGCGCGCTTTTGAAGCCGCGGGCAAACATTTAAGTTTTACGGCGGCGGCCAACAGCCTCACCGTGGCGCAAAGCGCGGTGAGCCGCCATGTGATCGTGCTTGAAAATTTCTTGGGTGTGCCGCTCTTCGAGCGTCGTCCGCAACAACTCATGCTCACCGAAGCGGGTCAGCATTTGTTACCCGTCGTCACCAAAAGCTTTGACCGCATTGATCAGGCGCTTTCCGACATCATCAAGGAAGGGCGCTCGCCGCGCCGCGCTTTGAAAGTGTCATTGCCTGCAACTTTCGCGCATCAGCTTGCTGTGCCGATCCTGAAAGATTTTCGCGCTGAGCATCCCGCAATCACACTCGATATCGAAAGTGATATGGGCCATGGCGCTGACTCGGAAGCAGACGTTGCTGTTGTTTTCTCTGAACCGGCTGTGACCGATACGGTGCTTGATCTTTTATGGATGGAACGGCTCACCATCCTCTGCCATCCTGCTATTGCGGCGAAGGCGGATAAAGATGATCCGGCGCGCTTCATCGAAGACAATGTGCTCTTGCATATGAAGCTTGATAATCGCTCGCGCCATTATCAATGGGATCTTGTCGCGCGCAGCATTGGACGACCTGATCTCGATGTCGATCGCGGACTGGTTTTTGATACATCACGACTTGTGGTTCAATATGCACTTTCAGGCGAAGGCTTGGCGTTGGTTGATCCACTCTTGTTCAAGAATGAAATTGAAAGCGGCGCGCTAATCCGCCCCTTTGATCTCTCGTCCGAAAGTGGCTTTGGTTATTTTCTCTCAACACATCCTGAAGACTTGAATGATGAAGCGGTGGCGCTGTTCCGCTCATGGATCATCAATCGCTTTGCATCGCATCTTGCTGATGGGCCAACGGGTAAACTCAAAGCACCCACTGCCTCGGCCTCAATCAAATCCGGCTCGCCCTCGCGGCTTTAATCAGAAATCCGTCGGTGCGCCGCCTTCAGCCTTCCGCTTCGCCACAAACACATCAAGCTCGGCCTTGATGGCGTCATCAATCGGCGGCGGTGTGAAAGAGGCGAGCTTTTCTTTGTAAAGCCTGTTGGCTTTGTCATAGGCCGTTGGTGAACCGGCTTCGCGCCATGTTTCGTAATTGCGCCAATCCGAAATCATGGGCGAGAAAAACGCATTGCGATAGCGTGACTGGGTATGTTCACAACCGAAGAAGTGACCGCCCGGACCGACTTCCTTCATCGCATCAAAAGCGAGATCATCATCGCTAAACGAGAGCGGTCGCAAGAATTCCGAAATCATGCCGATGAGATCAGCATCAATCACCATTTTTTCAAAGCCGGCGTGCAAACCGCCTTCCATCCAGCCAGCCGCATGCATGATCAAATTACCGCCACCCATGATCGCGCCCCACAGCGAGAACACGCTTTCATAGGCAGCTTGCGCATCAATCGTATTCGCAGCGCAGGTGTTTGATGTGCGATAAGGCACACCATAACGACGCGCGAGCTGCCCACCGATGATCGCTGATTTCATTTGCTCCGGCGTACCGAATGCCGGAGCGCCTGATTTCATATCGACATTCGATGTGAACGCGCCATAGACGAAGGGTGCGCCCGGTTTGACGCTTTGCGTAAACACAAGACCTGCAAGCGCTTCGGCATTTTGTTCGACAATCGCACCGGCAATTGTCACCGGCGCCATGGCGCCTGCAAGTGTAAACGGTGTCAGCACGACAGGCTGATTGCGTTTCGCCATGCGTATAATGCCTTCCATCATCGGAATATCGAGACGGAGCGGCGAATTGGAATTGATGATCGTAAAGACGGAGGGTTCGCGATCAAGCGTGGCATCATCAACACCGCGCGCGATGCGCACGAGTTCAATCGCATCGAGATTGCGTTCCGCGCCGAGCGAGTAAGCATGGATCGGCTTATCGGAAATTGTCAGCATATCGTAGAGCGCATCAAGATGGCGCACGGAAGCGTGAATATCCGCAGGCTCTACCGGATAGCCGCCCCAGAAATGAACGGCATCCAATGACTGACCAAGACGCAAGAGATTTTGATAATCCTTGTGATTGCCGGGACGACGGCCCCCTTCGCGATCGGCCACATTCGGCGCGCTCGCAACCGAACCAAACGCGACAGCGTTCTCGCCGATCACGACATTGTTTTCGGGATTGCGTGCGTGAAGAATGAAGCTCTTCGGTGCGAGACCGATTTTTGATTCAACGAGCTCGCGCGGGAAGCGCACACGCTGTGTGGACTCATCAACAATCGCGCCCTCTTTTTTGAGGATCACTCGCGCACCATCATGCAGCACTTCGATGCCAATCTCTTCGAGCACGCGCAGGGATTCTTGATGGATGCGTTCAATCTGCTCGGGGCTTGCGAGCTCAACCGGCTTGAAGGGCAAACGCGGCTGTGGCGCTTTGGGCGCTTTGGGCGCGCGATCGGCGCGGCTTGCACGGCGGCGTTCTCGTGTTCCCTCGGTAACGGATTCCATGGCGGACCTCGCTAAAAACTCGTGCCCCTGATTAGCGCGCCAGACGGCAAAACGACTATATGAATTCTAGATGATGCTATGAGCGCGCAAAGCCTAGCGCCCTCTCCGCCCGCCCCGGCGCTCGGCCACACGATCCTCATTGTCAGGAACGGCCAGCGCGGCGCCGATTTTCGGGAAACCGAG
>RFXE01000184.1 GCA_009921785.1 Alphaproteobacteria bacterium | reverse complement strand
CTGCTGCTGACCGCCGGAGAGGCCACCGCCGGGAGAGCGGAGCCGGTCCTTGACCTCGACCCACAGGCCGGCCTTGGTCAGACAGTTCTCCACCACCTCGTCCTTCTCGGCGGCGGTGATCCGGGTGCCGGTGAGCCGGTAGCTGGCCACGACGTTGTCGTAGATGGACATGGCCGGGAAGGGATTCGGCTTCTGGAAGACCATGCCGATCTGGCGGCGGGCGTCGATCAACTTGCGGTCGGGCGCGTAGATGTCCTCGCCATCGAGCAGAACTTCCCCAGCCATGGCTGCAATGGGGACGAGTTCGTGCATTCGATTCAGGATGCGGATGAATGTGGACTTGCCGCAGCCGCTCGGGCCGATGAGCGCGGTCACAGACTGAGGTGGCATGAAGAGGTTGACGCGGTCGAGCACCTTGCGCTCTCCGAACCACGCGCTGATGTTGCGTGCCTCAAGCGCGCCGTTGGCGACAGCGTCGTGTGTCGTGACGCCCTCTGTGGTGACCGTCATGGCCGTTCCTTTCGCTTGCGGGGGCCTTTGCTCCCGCGATTGCCGAGTGCGCGGGCGATGGTGAAGAGCGCCAGCACGAGGAAGACGAGTACGAAAGCGCCGGCATAGGCGCGCTGCTGCTGGGCGGCAAAGGGGTTGGACAGCAACTGGTAGACGCTCAGCGGCAGCGAGCTCTGGAAGCCCTTGAATGGGTTGGCGTTCGTCGCTGTGGAGCCGAACGAGGTCATGATGAGAGGCGCTGTCTCGCCGACCACGCGGGCGATGCCGAGCACAATGGCGGTGATGAGACCGGTGCGCGCCGTGGGCAGGACAATCGACCACACCGTGCGCCACTGGGTTGCACCCATGGCCAGCGATGCCTCGCGCAATCCGCCTGGGACCAGGCGCAACACCTCTTCTGGTTACGAATGTCACCAGCAATGGTTATGCGATGGCGGCTGATACCGCGTCTTATGTAGCCAACCGCATCGGCGGCAAAGGTAATGTTGTGATGTTTGTGTTTGACGCTTTTCCACCCGTACAACAACGCGGTGTGATTGCGGATACCATCTTCAAGAACAATCCCGATATCAAAGTGCTTGATCGCGTTACGCCAGACGTGAAGGACGGCGGCATTGCCGATAGCCGCGCGAAGATGGAAGCCATCCTCGCGGCCAATCCGAAGAAGGGGTCGATTGCTGCGGTTTGGGCTGCATGGGATCAACCGGCACTCGGCGCATTGCAAGCCATTGAAGCGGCAGGCCGTGGTAATGAAGGCATCGTGATCACCGGCATCGACGCCAACCCGCAAGCGCGTGAAGCGATTGCAAAGGGCGGCAATTTCGAAGCCTCGATGGCGCAGGACTTCAAGGGCATTGGCGCAACAACAGCTGAAGCGGTTAAGCGTCATCTTGGCGGTGAAAAAATCAAGCAGAGCGTGATCTATGTGCCAACCACATTGATTACCTCGGCGAATGCCGGCAAGTAATCTGATATTATGACCGATAAAGCGAGGGTTGCCTTGGGCTTCGTAAAGCGAAATGCAACCCTCGCTGCTTTTTTATTTTTGATTATATTTTTCTCAATCATACTGCCTGAGACATTTCTGACGGGGCGCAATCTCTTCAACATTACCCAACAAATGAGCATGTTGATGGTGACCGCTTGCGCGATGACCATTGTCATGGCGATGGGCGATTTTGATTTAAGCGTCGGCTCAATGGCTAGCCTCGTGGGAATTGTCGCCGCGGTGTCATTTCGCGGAACGGGAAGTGAAAGCGCCAGTTTCTTTGTCGCATTGTCGATTGGTCTCATCGGCGGCGCACTCAACGGCTTTCTGGTGAGCTATCTCAACATTCTTCCCTTTGTCGCTACGCTGGGTTCTTTGACAATATTCAGTGGCTGCGCTTTTCTCTTTGCCGGTGGCAAGACGCTTTTCGGCACCGAGATCCCGCCTCACTTCAGCGCTTTTGCGCGCGGCGGCGTGCCGTTAATGAGCGCTGAGAGTTTCACGCTCACTCTTCCCAATCTCACGATTGTCGCTGCCTTCATTCTGCTGCTTGTTTGGTTCCTCTTGAGCAAAAAAATATTCGGCCGTCATCTTTATGCGATTGGCGGGAATGCTGAGGCAGCCTTATTGGCGGGCATTGATGTCAAACGCACGCGGCTGATTGCCTTCATGTTGTCGGGCCTTGGCGCGGCGCTTGCCGGCCTCATGTATATGAGTCGCGTCGCGTCCGCGAACCCGACGCAAGGTGCGGGATTGATGCTTGATGCGATTGCCGCTGTCTTTATCGGTATGACGATGAATCATCAGGGCGAACCGAAAGTGCTCAACACATTAATCGGTGTCTTGTTTTTGGGTATATTGTCGAATGGGCTAACGCAGCTGAGCGTTGACAGTTATGTGCGTGATATTCTTGTCGGCGCTTTGATCATCATGGCGGTTTCGGCAAGCCGTCTTGAGAAATTATCTCGTTAAAATTTAAAATAAGAAATCCCGCAAAGTGATGTTACCAACCTTGCGGGATTATTTTTGAATAAAACGGAATTACTTGCCCGCTTTCGATACTTCGCGGATTGAAGTCTCGATAATGTCGAGCGCTTCGTTGAACACTGAGTCCTGAATTGTGATCGGCGATAAGAAGCGGATGACATTGTTGTAGATACCGCAGGTCAAAAGAATAAGACCTTTCTCAAGCGCCTTCACGCGAACCGCATTGGCAAAATCCGCATGGGGCTTATCGGATTTCGGCAGATTGAATTCGATCGCATTCATGAAGCCAGGACCACGAATATCCGCAATCTCCGGAACATCGGCGCGTAAAGATTGCAACCGCTGCTTCAACCGTGAACCCAATTGCTCAGCGCGATCACAGAGCTTTTCATCTTCGATCACATCGAGCACGGCATTAGCAGCAGCAATTCCAATCGGGTTACCGGCATAAGTGCCGCCGAGCCCGCCGGGATTAACCGCATCCATCACCTCAGCACGGCCTGTGACCGCTGCGAGAGGAAAACCACCCGCAAGACCTTTCGCCATCGTGACGAGATCCGCTTCGATGCCATAATGTTCCATAGCAAAGAGTTTACCCGTGCGCGCAAAACCGGTTTGCACTTCATCGACAACAAACAGAATGCCATGCTCATCGCACAATGCGCGTAAGGCCTTCATCAAGGCTTGCGGCACCGGATAGAAACCACCCTCGCCCTGGACGGGCTCAATGATAATCGCGGCTACACGCTTCGGATCAACATCGGCTTTAAACAACTTGTCGAGCACATGAAGTGATTCATCGACATTGATGCCATGGAGTTCAATCGGGAACGGCACATGGAACACATCCGGCATCATCGCGCCGAAGCCTACTTTATAGGGTTGCACTTTGCCCGTGAGTGTCATGCCCATAAACGTGCGGCCATGGAAGGCGCCGCTAAAGGCAATCACAGCCGAACGGCCTGTTGCCGCCCGTGCGATCTTGATCGCGTTCTCGACGGCTTCGGCACCGGTCGATACAAAGATTGTTTTCTTTGCAAAGTTACCGGGCACCGCTTTGTTCAGGCGCTCGGCAAGTTCGACGTAATTTTCATAAGGAACAACTTGGTGGCAGGTATGCGTGAAGCGGTCGAGCTGTTTCTTCACCGCATCGATCACGCGCGGGTGGCGATGGCCTGTATTGACCACTGCGATACCGGCGGCGAAATCAATATAGCGCTTGCCTTCCACATCCCAGATCTCGGCATTCTCTGCCCGATCAGCATAAATCTGCGTCGTTACGCCGACGCCCCGCGATATCGACTCGGAACGCCGGGTCGCCAAAGCTGCGTTATTCATATCTATCCCCATCTTGATTGGCCCTGTTACCGGGCACTTCGCTTATCATGCAGAAAAATGCCTAAATCAATGGGTTCTTAGCGGATGGTCATGCCACGACCCCCTG
>RFXE01000183.1 GCA_009921785.1 Alphaproteobacteria bacterium | reverse complement strand
GTTGATCTAACAGGTCAAGACGCTGGATATGGATAAAATGAAGCTAATTTTGCGCGTTCTTGGCCGGCTTTTTAGGTTTTTCTCGCAAAATTCTTTCGTAGCCCTAAGTCGGAAAGGTGCTGTCGCGCGGTCTACCCATTCACAATTCGCGCATATTCTCATCTGCTTTTCAGTTGCTCTAATTTTAATCACTTCAAAGGCAGTTGCGGCGCCGTCACTCACGCAAGATGATGTGTTGCGGAAATGGTATTCGCTCAGTCTTTTGCTGATACGCCATACGCCGACTTATTCACCTCCGGTTGCAAGTCGCGCACTCGCCTATATGGGGGTTGTATCTTACGAGGCGGTTGCCTCGGGGTCACAAAAACTTCAATCGCTTGATGGGCAACTGAACGGGTTGTCTGGTTTACCGACGCGCGAAGCGGGGCAGACTTATAATGAAGTCATAGTGTTAGAAGCCGCGCTTTCGACTGCCATCACGACATTATTTGCGAATACGGGTCCGAGTGGCCAACAGGCCATCAAAAAACTGACTGACGATCTCGATTCAAAAGTAGCGACTTTGGAGACGGACGCTGACGCGCGGCAGAGAGCTATAAATTATGGTCGCGCTTTGGCGCAGCATGTTCTTGCATGGTCAAAGACCGATGGCGGGGATGTAATTGAGAATATGGGGTTTCCTTGGACCTATAAATTGACGCCCGGACCATCACACTGGGCGCCGACCAATCCCTTGTCACGCCAACAACAAGTGCCGCTTCTGCCGAATTGGGGAAACAACCGGCCCTTTGCTATGCCTGTTGATCACGCATGCGCCTTGCCGCCGCCGCCTCCCTATAGCGAGGATAAATCGTCTGATTTCTATCGTGAAGCTTTGGAAGTTTACACGATCTCGAAATCATTGACTCCGGAACAAAAGGCGATTGCCTTTTTCTGGATCGATGATGCCATGGCGTCGCCAACGCCTGCGGGACATTGGGTTTCGATTGTTTTGCAGATTGCCGAAGCAGATAAATTGCCAATTGAAAAGCTCGTTGATGTTTTAATGCGCATGAATGTCGCGATGGCGGATGCCTTCATCGGGTGCTGGCGCGAAAAATATAGTCATGATCTGTTGCGGCCGATCACCTATATAAAACGCGTTATTGATCCCGAGTGGATGCCTTTCATTCTGACGCCGCCTTTCCCTGAATATCCGAGCGGGCACAGTGTTCAATCGAGCGCGGCTTCAAAAGTTCTCGCAAGTGTTTTGGGTGACCCCTATCCTTTTAGCGATAAGACGCGCGAAAGAGATGGCGCGGTGCCGCGCAATTTCACCGGCTTTATAGCGGCGGCGAAAGAGGCGGGAATTTCGCGCCTCTATGGCGGGATACATTTCAGATCCGGTATGGAGCGCGGCTATGAGCAAGGCCAATGTATCGGTACCTATGCTTTGGCCTTGAAGACATGGCGATGACATTGTGAAAATGTTGTATTCGCCTTCTCCTTTTTTGCGCTTAATCTCCATTGCGTTGGCGTTAGTCTTTGCTTCGTCATATGCAAAGGCTGAGGAAGGTGTGATGGTTCCGGCCTTTGTTGAGGATACATCAACGGCGGGCGTTGCCAGTATTTATCAAGGTGAATGGCAATATATGGTCGGCGGTGGTGTTGCCGCTTTTGATTGCAATGGGGATTCTTATCCTGATCTCGCATTGGCGGGTGGAGAAGGCGTTTCCTCTCTCTATGTGAATAAGAGCGAACACGGCGGCGTGTTGCGTTTTGCAAAACTAGAAAGCGGCTCTGAATTAAAAAATGTGACCGGCTTTTATCCGCTCGATATTGATGGCGATGGGTTGATGGATCTCGTCGTGTTGCGCGTCGGTGAAATTATATTGCTGCGCGGGCGGGGCGCTTGCCAATTTGAACGTGCCAATGAGCAATGGAATTTTATTGGCGGGAATGCCTGGTGGACGTCATTTTCAGCGACCTGGGAGAAGCGCAATAAATGGCCAACACTCGCCTTTGGTGCCTATATCGATCCCGCACAGGAATCTAACCCTTGGGGCTCATGCACAGCTAATCAATTATATCGACCGCAAGCAGAGGGTGGCTATAGCACTCCGATTCCGCTGACACCGAGCTATTGTGCCTTGTCGATCTTGTTTACCGATTGGAATCGATCAGGCACGCCGTCTTTGCGCGTATCGAATGACCGCGAATATTATGAAGGCGGTCAGGAACAACTTTGGCATATTGAGCCCGGTCAGGAGCCGCGCCTCTATACTGATCCGGAAGGATGGAAATTTTTGAAAATTTGGGGCATGGGCATCGCCTCTACAAATTTTCTGGATGAGCTTTATCCGTCATATTTTCTAACAAGCATGTCGGATAATAAATTGCAGATTTTGCGCCCGCCGCAAGAAGGCCAAAAACCGCAACCGACTTTTCGTGACATTGCTTATGATCGGGGTGTTGTCGCCTATCGCCCCTATATGGGTGACGATCTAAAGCCGAGCACGGCATGGCATGCGCAATTTGAAGATGTGAATAATGACGGTCGATCTGATCTCTTCATTGCGAAAGGCAATGTGGATCGCATGCCTGACTTTGCTCAAAAAGATCCGAGTAATCTTTTGTTACAAAAGCCCGATGCGCATTTTGTTGAAGTGGGCGATGTTTCTGGAATCGCAAGTTTTTCAACTGCGCGTGGAGCCATTCTTGCTGATTTCAATCTCGACGGCAAAATGGATATTGCTGTCGTCAATCGCCGTGAAAACGCAAAGATCTGGCGCAATATCTCATCGGAAATCGGAAACTTCATTGCGCTTCGTCTTGGGACCGAGACGTCAAATCGCGATGCGATCGGCGCGTGGATTGAGATCAAAACAGCCGCAGGAACGCAACGCCGTGAGATCACATCAGGGGGAGGCCATGCGAGCGGACAGAATGGCTACTGGCATTTTGGTCTCGGCACTGTGCCATCCGCAGATATCCGGGTGATCTGGCCTGATGGGACCGAAGGTCCCTGGCAAAAAGTGACCGCGGGTCAATTTTATCGCGTGAGCCCGGGCCAAGAGCCTGTTCCCTGGGTTCCGTCCGCCCGAGCGAATTGATAGTCTCCCTCTAATCGCCGCTTCGAGAATTGGGGTGGCGAATGAGGGGACCTCTTGTCAAAATCCCTTCATAAGAACGCGGGAGGGAGAAACCATGATCACATTTCCGATAATCGACACGCATGTCCATCTTCTGGACCAAAAGCTCTTCAAATATTCATGGGCAAGTGGTGCGCCAAAGCTCGCGCGTGATTGGACGCTTGATGATCTAGCGGCATCCGCCAAGCCCTACACCATTGAAAGCACCGTCTTTGTCGAAGTTGATGTTGATCATCCCGATTATATGAAAGAGGCGCGCTGGGTTCAGTCACTGGCTGATCGTGATGCACGTATGAAAGGGTGCGTGGCCTGTTTGCCTATCGAGAAAGGTGCCGCGCTTGAAGCAGAGATTGCAGAGCTCGCCTCCATCAACGTGGCGCGCGGTGTGCGACGTTTGATTCAAAATCAACCCGATCCCGATTTTGTTTTGCGACCTGATGTAATTGCCGCAACAAAATTACTGCCAAAATATAATCTCTCCTTTGATCTTTGTATTTTTCATCATCAATTGAAAAATACGATCGCCTATGTGCGCGCCTGTCCGGATGTGTTTTTCATTATGGATCATATTGCAAAGCCCGGCATTAAAGCCGGCTTGGTGGAGCCATGGAAAACCGATATGCGCGAATTGGCATCGCTGCCTAATGTTGTGTGCAAATTGTCAGGTGTAACAACAGAAGCCGACCATGATCATTGGACGCCCGCGCAGTTAAAGCCCTATATTGATCATGTCATCGATGTATTCGGCTTTGATCGTTTGATGTATGGCGGGGATTGGCCCGTGTCGGAGCTCGCAGG
>RFXE01000182.1 GCA_009921785.1 Alphaproteobacteria bacterium | reverse complement strand
CCGGTATAGCCGCCAAAAATGCCGTTAAATTCAAGCGTGGGCCTTATCCAATTCCGTTGCAAAAGCGTGTAGCCGGCTTCGCCTGCACCAGCGGATGCTTTGACCTCGGCGAGATAGGCGGCCTCATCAAAAGGAATGCGCGCAATCGCTGCAATCTCATCAGGATGAACCGGATCAACGCCGTCATAAAAGCCGGGCACCGCAATTGAACCTTCAGGTGTATGCAGTGTTGCTAACAGCGCGACGAGTGCTTGAATGGGGTTTGCGACTGCACCGCCATGTCGTCCTGAATGGAGGTCTTTTCCTGGTCCTTTAACGGTGACTTCCAAAGCGCAAATGCCGCGGCTTGCGACCGTTACGCTTGGCAAATCCGCACGCCATTGCGCGCCATCGGCAGAGAGCGCGAAGTCGGCTTTTAATCGATCATGATGCGCACGCACAAAGTCCTCAAGATGCGCGCTTGAAACCTCTTCCTCGCCCTCAAACAGAAACACCATGTTCACGGGCAAACGGCCTTGGTCCTTCATGAAGGCTTCAGCCACCGCAATCGGAATCAACATCGGCCCCTTATCATCAGAGGCGCCGCGTGCATAAAGTCGTTCATTCCGAATATCAGGCGTGAAGGGCGCGCTCGTCCATGCGGCTATTGGATCAGGGGGCTGCACGTCATAATGGCCGTAAACAAGCACGGTGGGTTTGCCCGGCGCGCCATGCCATGCAGCAGTAACAACTGGATGTCCTGCAGTAGGAAGAATCGTGACATCGGTCAGGCCTGCTGCTTTCAAGCGATCAGCAACAAAGCGACTCGCTTCATGTATGCCGTCGCGATACTGCGGGTCGGTTGAAACACTTGGAATGGCAACGAATTGTTTGAGCGTTTCAATATGCTGCGGCATCTCTTTGACGAGACGCCTTTCAATCGCTTCCGAATACCACGGATCACTCATTTACCACCATCCACTGAAAGCACTTGGCCTGTAATCCATTCCGCTTGTTCGCTCGCAAAAAACAATGTCGCTGCAACAATGTCATCGACCTTACCCAAACGGCGTGTCGCAATGCGTTCAATCATCGCCTTCTGGCCTTCGGCGCCATAGGCCTCCCATTGACGCTCCGTTGTCGGATTGGAACGTACAAAGCCCGGTGCCACGCTGTTGACAGTGATGCCGAATTTACCGAGCTCATGCCCCAATTGACGCGTGAGACCAATCTCGCCCGCTTTCGCAGACGCATAGGCTTGAATGCCCGTGAGGCTTACCCCTAACCCTGCGCCCGACGAGATGAGAACGATGCGGCCATAGCCTTGTTGTTTCATATGGGGGGCAACGGCTTGCGAAAGAAAAAATCCTGCCTTCATATTGATGTTGACGATTGTGTCCCAATCGTCTTCGGAGATGTCTTCTAAAGGCCGCCCGACTTGTCCGCAGACGCCGCCCGCGCTGTGGATGAGAATATCAAAGGGGCCTTTGGTCTTTACGAGCTCATCAATCGCCGCGCGTTTGGTGAGATCGCATTGATGCGTGTGAATCGTGAGGCCGTTCTCGCTGGCATCGACGGCGCGGTTATCAACGCCAGTGACGGTTGCGCCATCCCGCACAAGGGCGAACGCAATCGCGCGGCCTATGCCATGTGCGGCACCCGTAACAAGTGCACGCTTACCTTTGAAGTCGATCAGCATGGCGGTGTTCCTTTATTGGGCTTGTGCAAGCTCGGCCAAATTGGCCCAATCGAGCGGGCGCTTGCCGTCTTCAATTTCGTGAATCATCGCAATCATGCGGGCCACAAGCGGAGTTGGAATACCCAGTTTGGTGCCTTGTTCGACAATCGGGCCGAGTTGCGCATCGACTTCCGTCTTGCGTTTGCGGATCGCCAGATCGCGCCAGATGCCTGAATGCGTTTTAATTGATTTCGCATTATGCGTGACCATCGCATCGAAAGAGGCGTGGGCGTCGGCCTCTGATGCATCCGGTGTGAAGGCATGCGGCACATAGCCATTAAAGCCCAAGGGCTCATAGCCGAGCTTTAAGGCGACCGCTGTCGCCTCCCGCGCAATATTACGAAGCAGAGGCCGCGCATCAGCGGCTGCAAGCCCATCACAAATTGAGGCATTGGTCAGCGCCGTTGCAAAGAGAAGCGAACCATAACCGAGCTTGCCCCAGAGATAGCCAAAGATGTGATCCGTCATGATCGCGTTCGGATCAAAGATAAGCATCAGGGCATGGAGCGCTTTGAGACGCTCGCTCATCGCGCCATCCAATTCGCCCAACACAACCGCACCCCGACCGCTTAATTGAATAACGCCCGGTGACATATAATCACCGCCGAAATTCAAAAACGCACCAATCACGCGTTCGCGCCCGACGATATCGGCGATCACCAATTCATTGAGGCCGTTTTGGTAGGACGCGATATAGCCATCACGCGCGAGATGTGGCGCGATTTGGCGCGTGGCGCCGTCTGTGTGATGCGCTTTGACGCAAAGCAGAACGCGGGAGAAGGTGCCTTCGACGTGCGAGGGCGTCAGCGCGCGGACTTTAACGGTGAATTGATCAATTGGTCCTTCAATGGTGAGGCCATCGCGATTCATTGCCTCAACATGCGCCGCATCTTGATCGACGAATAAGACATCATGCCCAGCGCGAACAAAAAACGCCCCAATCGCCCCGCCAATGGCGCCTGCACCCCAGATAACGATGGGATCGTTACCGGCACTCACGCCCAGGGGCCTTCCATCAGCGCGCGCGTTTCTTCAACGGCGATGTGCCAGAGCGCTAACATCTCGTCATCGCTGCGTTGATAATAGCCGCCGAAATTGCCATCGCCGAGCATATTCCGCACACCTGCCGGATCTTTAAGACGCATGGTCTCCAAATCGGTCATCGGCTTTTGTACTTCTGGCCCGCGAATATTCGGCAAACGCGTCCATGGAAAATTTTCCATCCATGATGCATGCGAAGCGACTTTGTCGATCTCTTGCACCTTCGCAAATGTTTTGGGTGCATTCCACCAATTATGGAAGCGAACGGCGGAGCCGGGGTTGCGACCCATCCATTCAATCGCAGCGGTTTGTGCTGGTGAATTGCCGCCATGGCCATTGCACAAGAAGATGCGACGAAAGCCTGCGGTGTAGAGTGAATCGAGAATATCCGTCACAAGCGCGGCATAGGTTGAAAGCTTGATCGAAACCGAACCCGGGAACGCCATGAAGTAAGGCGTGATGCCATAGGCTTGCACAGGAAATACGGGAATGCCGAGCGGTTCAGCCGCTTCAATCGCCACCCGTTCAGATAGAATCGAGTCGACAGAGAGACTTAAGAATCCGTGTTGTTCGGTTGAACCCAGAGGCAAAACAGCGCGATCATCATGTTTAAGATAATCTTCAACTTGCATCCAGTTCATATCGCTAATTCGCATGATAGATGCTCCTTTGATACGTGGTTACTCAACAGCCCAGCACGCCACATCGCGGCCTTGTTTGAAAAGGGTTGGCGGCGCTTCGCTCTTGCACCGCGCGATTGCTGATGAACAGCGGGGATGGAACGGACATCCGCTCGGCGGATCGAAAGGCGAGGGCAATTCACCCTGCAACACGATGCGTTCTTTCTTCGCATCGGGATCGGCAACCGGCGTCGCCGACAAAAGCGCCTTTGTATAGGGATGCTGCGGCGAGGCGAACAATTGCTCGCGCGAAGCTGTCTCAACCGCATGGCCGAGATAGATCACCATCACGCGATCGGCGATATGGCGGACAACCGAGAGATCATGGCTGATGAAGAGGTAAGCGAGGCCGAATTCTTCCTGCAATTCAGCGAGAAGATTAAGAACCTGCGCGCGGATCGACACATCAAGCGCGGACACAGGTTCATCAAGTACAAGAATTTTAGGGCGCAACATCAAGGCGCGCGCAATCGCGATGCGCTGGCGTTGGCC
>RFXE01000181.1 GCA_009921785.1 Alphaproteobacteria bacterium | reverse complement strand
ATGGTTTGAAGCTTGAAGGCAAAATGACCTTCAACATTGCTGATGTGATCAAGAGATCGCGGGGAGTGTCAGGCCAATTGAATGGTGGTGTTGGTTTTCTTTTGAAGAAAAACAAAGTCGATGTGATTTGGGGTGAAGCCAAAATCACAAAGCCGGGCGAAGTCGTTGTCGGCAAATCCTCAAAGCCTGCGGTTGAACCGCAACATCCGGTGCCGAAGGGCGTTCAGGGTGAGGGGACTTATCAGGCGAAGCATATCATCATCGCGACAGGCGCGCGCCCGCGTGCCTTGCCGGGCATCGAGCCAGATAAGAAACTGATCTGGACTTATTTTGAAGCGATGGTGCCGGACGTTATGCCGAAATCGCTTATCGTTATGGGCTCTGGCGCTATCGGTATCGAGTTTGCGAGCTTCTATCGCACGATGGGTGCGGACGTCACTGTTGTTGAAGTGATGCCGCAGATCCTCCCTGTCGAAGACGCTGAGATCGCGGCCTTAGCGCGTAAGCGTTTTGAGAAGCAGGGCATCAAGATTTTGACCGGTGCGAAAGTGACCGGTGTGACCAAAGCGGCCAATAGCGTCACTGCCACGATCCAAGACGAGAAGGGCACAAAACAGTCCATTACCGCAGATCGCTTGATCTCGGCCGTTGGTGTGGTTGGCAATATCGAAGGATTGGGCCTTGAAGCTTTGAGCATCAAGACGGATCGCGGCTGCATCGTGACGGATGGTTTGGGTAAAACCAATGTCGCGGGCATCTATGCAATTGGTGACGTCGCGGGCCCGCCGATGCTTGCGCATAAGGCTGAGCATGAAGGTGTCATCTGCGTCGAAGGTATAAAAGGCCTTCAGGTCCATCCGATGGACAAGCTTAAGATTCCGGGCTGTACCTATTGCCATCCGCAAGTGGCTTCAGTCGGATTGACCGAAGCAAAGGCCAAAGAGGCCGGCTACACGCTTAAAGTCGGCCGCTTCCCCTTTATGGGCAATGGCAAGGCGATTGCGCTTGGCGAGCCTGACGGCCTCGTTAAGACGATTTTCGACGCCAAAACCGGCAAACTCCTCGGCGCGCATATGATTGGCGCTGAGGTCACCGAGCTTATTCAGGGCTATGTGGTGGCGATGGGGCTTGAGACTACGGAAGAAGAGCTGATGCACACCGTCTTCCCGCATCCCACCCTTTCGGAGATGATGCATGAGAGCGTACTTGACGCTTATGGTCGGGCGATCCATGTGTGACGCGGGGGTTTGCCCCGTCTGAGGAGTGAGCGACAATGCCGGCCGTAATTGATCTTTTGAAGGATGATCCCCGCAAAAAGGGCGATCTGCGTCATCCCGAGAAAGCACATCGGCCGGATAATCCGATCCAGCGCAAGCCGGAATGGATTCGCGCGAAAGCGCCGGGTTCGCCAAAATGGGCTGAAACCAACAAAATTGTGAAGGAGCACAAGCTCGTCACCGTGTGTGAAGAGGCGAGCTGCCCGAATGTTGGCGAGTGCTGGGAAAAGAAGCACGCGACTTTCATGATTATGGGCGACACCTGCACGCGTGCTTGTTCATTCTGCAATGTGAAAACGGGACTACCCGATGCGCTTGATCAGCGGGAGCCAGAAAAAATTGCGGACGCTGTTGCCAAACTTGGGTTGACCCATGTGGTGATCACATCAGTGGATCGCGATGATTTGGCCGACGGTGGCGCACAACATTTTGCCGATGTCATTCTCGCCATTCGCGCGCGCTCGCCGCAAACGACAATTGAAATTTTGACACCGGATTTCTTGCGCAAAGATGGCGCGCTTGAGATTGTCGTCAAAGCCAAGCCGGATGTGTTCAATCATAATCTTGAAACCGTTCCGTCAAATTATCTCACCGTTCGTCCGGGTGCGCGTTACTTCCATTCGATCCGACTTTTGCAACGCGTGAAAGAGCTCGATCCGTCGATCTTTACAAAATCCGGCATCATGGTTGGCCTTGGGGAAGAGCGAAACGAAGTCCTGCAATTGATGGATGATCTGCGCTCGGCCGAAGTGGATTTTTTGACCATCGGCCAATATTTACAGCCGACCAAAAAACATCACGCGGTGATCGACTATATCCATCCCGACCAATTCAAGGCCTATGAGACGATTGCCTATACAAAAGGCTTCTTGCTGGTCTCGTCTTCGCCTTTGACGCGTTCATCGCATCATGCAGGAGAAGATTTCGCGCGGCTTCGTGCAGCGCGTGAAAAGCAACTTGGTCGCTGAATTGCTGCGATGCCCGTTTTTCAATCGTCCCGTAGCGTAGGCTATGTGCCCCAAGACATGTTTGCGCTTGTTGCGGATGTCGAGCACTATCCGGAATTTTTGCCATTATGCGAAGCATTAAAAGTTCGGCGGCGTAATGCGCTTGATGATGGGCGCGAGATGCTCATCGCAGATATGACCATTGGCTATAAAGCCATTCACGAAACCTTCACATCGCGGGTCACCTTGGATCCCGCAGCGATGAAGATTCTCGTTGAATATGTTGATGGCCCATTCAGCCATATGCAAAATCGTTGGAGCTTTGTGTCCGAGAATTCAGGTACGCGCGTCGAATTTTTTATAGATTATCAATTCAAATCGCGCATGCTCGGGCTTTTGATGGGCGCGATGTTCGATACAGCTTTTCGGAAATTCTCCGACGCCTTTGTTGAACGTGCCGGTGTTGTTTACGGTACGCGGAAAGCGCCCGCTTAACGCATCTTATTCGGTTATATTCCAGACACGTCGCGCCCGCTCGGCCTGTGGGTCGCCCGATTGAATGCGATAGCCGCGCTCGATCAATTTCCGCGCATGATATTTGTTGTACAGAAATGCCCAAATAAGTGAGGCTATAATGGCCAACACACCATATGTGGTGAGGGCCAGAATAAAATAGACAACGAATGCGCCAACAAACGTAATGAAATCGCCGCGAAAGAGAGCTGGAAAGCTTCCAAAAAACAAGGTCGTCCATGAAAAGCCAATATAGGCCGAGGCGAGCAATCCATTATCGGGATTTCGAAGAATGATTTTATCAGCCATAGAATAGGTTCCTCACAAACTCTTTATTTTGCTGCCATAGTTTCTACGCGTTCAAGAAGCGCTTCGAGCGCCGCTTTAACAGCCGCACGGCGAATCTCGTCTCTCGAGAGATTTCCAAAACGCTTCTCGAAATGAATCGTATCAGAGTCTTTTACTGAAGTGGCGAAATGCACAAGACCGATGGGCTTTTCAACACTTCCGCCTCCTGGTCCTGCGATACCCGTAATCGCAACGCTGATGGATGCGCGTGAATTCTTTAGCGCACCTTCAGCCATAGCACGGGCGACATCTTCACTTACCGCCCCATGCTGATTGATTAACGAAGGCGGTATGCCCAGGAGATCAGTTTTAGCTTCATTAGAATAAGTTACAAAGCCACGATCAAATATAGACGATGATCCGGCAATATCGGTGATCGCTGCCGAGACTAACCCCCCCGTGCAGGATTCCGCTGTTGCAATCATTACACGCTTAGCGCTCGCTGCTTGAACGAGATTTGCCGCAAGATCTCTCATGCGTCTTCGGGAAGCTCGATTGTTGCAATGGCTTGCGCGGCTATGCCTTCACCACGACCCGTAAAGCCTAATTGCTCAGTCGTGGTCGCTTTAACACCCACGCGTGAAATTTTTATATTGCAGATCTCAGCAATGCGCGCGCGGATCGCATCACGATGCGGGCCAATTTTGGGTGCTTCGCAGATAAAAGTGAGATCGAGATGTTTGATCTGTCCACCACGCGCTTTCACCCGCTCAACGGCATAAGTCAGGAATAGTGCGGAGTCTGCATTTTTCCATTTCATATCGGAAGGTGGAAAATGCGATCCGATATCACCATCAGCGAGCGCTCCGAAAATAGCATCGGTTAATGCGTGGAGTCCCACATCGGCATCCGAATGCCCT
>RFXE01000019.1 GCA_009921785.1 Alphaproteobacteria bacterium | reverse complement strand
CCTAATTGATAAACCTTCAGCCAAACCGGTTACAAAACCACCCATAAAGGCGTCACCAGCCCCTGTTGGTTTAAGAGCTGTAACAGGATAAATTCCCATCTCAATGCCTTCACCCTCAGCAAAGGCAATCAGGCCTTTCTCGCCCCGTTTATAGACAATGATCGATCCGCTCTTCTCTGCACGTGAACGCGCATAAGATAGACCGTCTGCTTCACCAGCAAGTACGGCGAATTCCTCATCATTGCCGATAAGTATATCGGCTTGTGCTGCAGCTTCACCGCAAAGCTTTGCTGCCTCTTGCCGGCTCGCCCAGGAATAGGGGCGATAATCGACATCTATGATCACGGGACACCCTGCAGCATGCGCAAGGTTCAGGGCGTCAAAACTTGCGCTGCGTGACGGTTCAATGGCGAAAGACGTACCGGTCACAATTAGCGCTGCGGCATTTTTATAATCAATGGATCTGACATCGTGAGACGAGAGTGCAAAATCTGCCGCATTGTTTCGATATAATACCGATTGGCAATTTTCAGCGCGCGTCTCAACAACCGCTAATGATGTTCGCTCTTCGCCTTTGACCGAACGAATATGGTCGGTCGCCACACCATAATGTTTTAATTGCCCGATCACATAACGGCCGACTGCATCGTCAGACACAGTTGAGACAAGCGCGGCCATCCGACCCAAGCGCGTGATCGCACTGGCTATATTGGCAGCCGAACCGCCAAGCGCCGGAAAGAAAGCATGCGCCTCCTCAATCGTATTACCCGGCGGATCAGCATAGAGATCCATACCCGCCCGACCAATGACGAGAAAGGGCCCGCTTTTGATACGCTCGAGACTCACACTTAGATTCCTGGACGCTGTTTGACGCGACCCTTTTCAATCTCTTCATGAGCAGCGCAGATTTTTTCGCTTTGAGATACTTCCGGCGATCCGACTTCCCACCAGGCGTGACCTTCGGCTGTCCAACCTTCATGCGGATCAGTCTTAAGCGAGATTACATAGGTGCGATCCGCTTTCCGCGCACGCGCAAACGCATCTTTCAATTCCTTTACGGATGTGACGGTTTCAGCCAAAGCGCCCATGGATTTTGCATGCGCTTCGAAATCAACTGAGAAGGGTGCAATGGCCAATCGACTGTCTTTGATCAAAGTACCAAAGGACATATTGCCGGTATTGTTCTGCAATTTGTTGATGACGGCAAAACCACCATTGTCACAGATGATGACGATCATCTTCTTGCCCGTCAGCACGGATGAATAAATATCCGAGTTCTGGATGAGATAGGAGCCATCGCCAACAAAGACGACGGTTTCTTTCTCCGGCTCATCTTCAAGCTGTGCCATGCGTGCGCCCCATCCACCGGCTACTTCATAGCCCATGCAGGAGAAGCCATATTCAACATCAACAGTGCCAATGCCTTTGGTTAGCCAATTCGCAGCAAGCTCGGACGGTAAACCACCCGCCGCTGTAAGAATGCGATCACGTGGATCACAAACTTCATTAATCGCACCGATGACTTGCGCATAGGCCATCGGCCGATTGCCGCCTTCACGTGTTTGTGGGCTCACATTATCGGCAACATAGGAATGCCACGCCGCACGTTCTTTTGCTGCGAAGTCACCCCACTCTTGCGGCACGTGATAGGATGCAAGTGCCGCTTCCAAATCATGCAAAGCAAGCTTAGCATCACCAACCACAGAAAGTGCGCGATGTTTGCCGGCATCATAACGACCAACATTGACGGCGATTATGCGTGCGTCGCGATCAAATGCTGTCCATGAGCCTGTGGTGAAATCCTGCAGACGTGTTCCGATTGCCAATATGACATCGGCTTTCTCGGCCAATGCATTTGCGGAGTTGGAGCCTGTCACACCAAGCGCACCGCAATTCAACGCATCTGAAGCGAGCATATTCGCGCGCCCTGCAATCGTTTCGACAACGGGAATACCATGCGCTTCGGCAAAGCGCTTCAAATCTTCGGTCGCTTCAGAATATTGCACTCCGCCGCCCGCGATGATGATTGGCCGCTTAGCTGTTTTCAGAAGAGCGACTGCATCGGCGATTTCTCTTTTATCAGCTGGCTGGCGTCTGATGCGATGAACACGTTGCTCAAAAAACTCAACCGGATAATCATAAGCCCAGCCTTGCACATCTTGCGGCAACCCAAAAAAGGCTGGACCGCAATCGGCGGGATCAAGCATGGTTGAAATCGCAACGGGCAGAGATTGAATAATTTGCGCGGGATGCGTAATACGATCCCAATAACGCGTGACTGATTTAAACGCATCATTCACGGTGGTTGTCGGATTTCCGAAATGTTCAAGCTGTTGCAACACGGGATCCGGTAAGCGCGTCGCGTAAGTATCACCGCACAAAAGCAATAGCGGTAAACGATTGGAATGCGCGACAGCGGCAGATGTCAGCATATTGGTCGTGCCCGGTCCGGCTGAGGCGGTCGCGAACATCACCCGTTTGCGCAACTTGGCCTTGGTGTAAGCAATTGCTGCCAGAGCCATGGATTGTTCATTCTGTCCACGCCAAAGCGGTAAAATATCGCGATGCTCATAAAGCGCTTCGCCGAGGCAAATCACATTGCCATGCCCGAAAATGCCAAAGCCTCCTGCTACGAGCCGCTCTTCGCCTTTGGGGGTCTCAATATATTGCGCTGCAAGATGCCGCACCAAGGCTTGCGCCATTGTCAATCTGACCGATTTTCCCGCCACGATCTTCCTCCCCAAAACCCGATTAAATCCCTGATTTGTTTGTAACTCTAAATGTCGTTTGACAGGTTTTCAATCGATTGCGATAGATTTCCGATGGAAACGCAAAAAATTGGGATCGGCATCATCGGTGCTGGCTACATGGGCAAAGCGCATTCGGTGGCCTATGCCTCTGTTGGCGCGGTGTTCAACACGCGTCTGAGGCCCGTGTTGGAGATGATCTGCACCTCTACTGAGGATGGCGCAAAGCGGCGCGCGCAAGAATTCGGCTTTAACCGCTCAACCGGCGACTGGTGTCAGCTCGTAAACGACCCGAAAGTGGAAGCGGTTATTATCGCAAGCCCGCAAGATACGCATAAAGACATCGCCCTCGCCGCTTTCGAAAAAGGCAAGCCAGTTTTTTGTGAAAAGCCGCTTGGTCTTTCTCTCGAAGAAGCACGCATATTGACTCAAAAGGCCGAGGAAGCCGGTGTCGTCAATATGACGGGCTTCAACTATATTCGTACACCCGCGTCGCAGCTCGCGCGCGAAATGATCAAGGCCGGTGAAATTGGCGATATCACTTATTTCCGTGGTGAGCATACTGAAGATTTTCTGGCCGACCCGAACCTACCCGCAACATGGCGTACTGAGGGTCGTGCACAAGGCAATATGGGTGACTTGTCGCCGCATATTCTGAATGCTGCTTTTGCATTGGCAGGGCCGATCAAATCACTTATTGCCGATATTGAAACGGTTCACACCACACGCCCGTCACCAACTGGACCGCGCGCGGTCACGAATGATGATCAGGCACATATGCTGTGCCGGTTTGAAAGCGGCGCGATGGGGTCGCTTTATATTAGCCGTATCGCGACCGGCCGTAAGATGGGCTATGCCTATGATATTTACGGCACCAAAGGCGCGATCCGCTTTGATGGCGAAGATCAAAATGCTGTGTGGCTCTATCGCATGGACCAGCGCAGCGATCGGCAGGGCTCACCGGCCCAGAACATCCCGATTACAAAGCCTTTTGCCTCGGTCCCGGCCACGGCACCGGCTACCAAGATCAAATCATCATTGAAGCGCGTGATTTTCTTAAAGCGCTGGACGCAAAGCAATCACTCTGGCCAACCTTCCGTGACGGACTGAACGTCAGTGAAGCTATCGAAGCGGCTTTCCTGTCTCATTCCGAGCGGCGTTGGGTCTCTCTTTCTGAAATTTAAATCGGGACAACCATCATGACAATTACAATCGGAAATGCGCCGTGCTCATGGGGCGTTGAATTTGCCAAAGACCCGCGCAACCCCACATGGCAGCGCGTTCTCGATGAATGCAAAGCAGCAGGTTATACCGGCATTGAATTAGGTCCGATTGGTTTCATGCCCGAAGATCCGCATGAACTGGGCGATGCACTCGCTGCGCGCGGTCTCACATTGATTGGCGGCGTTGTATTCCGCCCCTTCCATGATGCGACGCAATGGGATGATGTGGTGGATGCTGCAACTCGCACATGCCGCGCCCTTGTATCCCACAAAGCAAAACATCTTGTCTTGATCGATTCCATTTCACCGCGTCGTGCACCAACTGCCGGACGCCCGAATGAAGCCGAACAAATGGATGCCGATGAATGGAAGGGATTTTGTGATCGATTCCGAACAATCGCGCGGATGGGCGCAGAGGAGTATGGATTGACTGTTTCAATCCATCCGCATGCAGCAGGCTTTGTTGATTTTGAAGCGGAAACCGAGCGCCTTCTCGCAGAGATCGACCCGAACCTTTTGAAACTCTGCCTTGATACAGGCCATTCGCATTATGCGGGATTTGATCCGGTTGCGTTTATGCGTCGCCATCGCGAACGGCTTGCTTATGTGCATTTCAAAGACATTGATCCACGCGTGAAAGCGGATGCGGTCGCGAAAAGAACAGGCTTCTATGATGCCTGCGCGCAAGGTATTTTCTGCAATCTTGGAAAAGGTATGACCGACTTCAAAGCGGTACGCGAATTACTGCTGTCAACCGGGTATGAAGGCTGGTGCACCGTGGAACAAGATTGTGATCCTGCGGGGCCGACATCACCGGTTGATGATGCCCGTGAAAATCGTGCCTATCTGCAATCGATTGGTTTTTAAATGGTGGGCGCGACAGGGATTGAACCTGTGACCTCTCCCGTGTGAAGGGAACGCACTACCGCTGTGCTACGCGCCCGGATGCCGCTTCGTTCAGAACGAGCGTTAATCCGGGATGTTCTCTAGCTTCCACACTGCGGTTAAGCAAGCCTATCGTGGGTCCGCAAAAGGCCATTTTTCGTTAGACAGGCCGCTTTGAGCATTTTAGCCCAATAAAATCTCGATTGTTTTGGATCGAACCACACCGCAAACAATCGCCCGCCGAAAAGACGACGGGCGATGTCTTAAATTGACCCTTACTTATCGGACCCACGATTTTCAAAGTCCGGCCGACCCTGATGGGCCGGATCGCAAGCATAAATCGTGTTCCAGTAAAATGAGTCATAGGAGCAAATCGGCGTTGCATAGATATCCACTTCACCGGGAGCCCTAAGAGAGCGGGTAACTTCCGAGTCCATCGGTCCAATTGTGCTTTGAGGGCGAGGTATTGCGGTTGGATCGTTTCTCAGATGTTCACTGAATTCACCGGCGTAGCCGCTAGTCAAAAAGCCTAGAGAAGCGATCACAATAAGAGCAGCGCGCGAAAGAGATCTTGTAGCTAACATTGTCGGCTCCTTTTTGATTTTGAAATTACGAAGAAAGCCTCCCAACCGCCTGTTTGTTGTTTAGGTGCCAATCCTCAAACGCTCGGGAAAAGGCGGCTCCTCCGAAGCGCTTGCTCGATTATTGAGACATAGGCGCCTTGACGAAGCGGCGCTATCGGTACTCCCCCGCATCAGGGCAGAGGCGAACTGGGGGGCACGGAGACAAAAAGTCGCCAATGTTCAAAGCGGAAAACTCGGCAGGGATCGCTTGAGTTGCCGAAAAAACCGTGGCATCTCCTCTCGGCGTTTAGCCTTTTCGACTCATTGTCGGCGCGCGGTTCATTTCCGGCTCTTGTTCCCTTGGCGGCTTGTTCTCAAGGCAAAGGCGCGGAAAGAGCTTTGCGCGTTCAATGACACCAAATGAGGATTTCTCCGCCCATGAAGCGGCTTTTAGTTGCCTTTTTCATTGTTTTTGGTGCTCTAGAACCGGTTCTGGCTGCAAGCCCGCGGGATGTGAAGGCGTTTGACCAGATCATTGCGGAAATGCCTGACGCGTCCTCGCCGATAAAGCGTTTTCAGACTTGGTTTGAAAGCGCTGAAAAGCCAGGCACAATAGTTATACGTGCATCCGAGAGGCGGCTCTATCTGATCCTCGGCGATAATTCGGCCATGAAATATGGAATAGGCGTTGCCCGCGAAGGGTTTGAATGGTCGGGCGAGTATCGCGTTTCGATGAAGCGGCAATGGCCAGACTGGACGCCCCCCGATGAAATGCTGAAACGCCAGCCCGATTTGCCAAAGCATATGGATGGTGGGCCGGATAATCCGCTCGGCGCTCGCGCGCTGTATTTGGGCGACACACTTTACCGTATCCATGGCTCAAATGAGCCAGAGACAATAGGTCAGGCTGTCTCGTCCGGCTGCATCCGTATGGCGAATGAGGATGTGATCGACCTTTATAGCCGCGTCCATGTTGGCACGAAGGTGATCATCGAGCCTTAATCCGCGCTTAGCGGGAAAGCCCAGCCGCTGCGAGGCGATCCAGATAAGTCTGCCAGATTGTCTCGCGCTCGATCCCGAGCTTTTTTAGATAGGCCCAAGTGAACAGGCCTGTGTCATGCCCGTCATCAAAGCGGATCCGGACGGCATAATTGCCCACCGGCTCAAGTCCGATCATCCGCACGCTCCGTTTACCAGCAATCGTCTTTTTCTCATCAGGAGAATGGCCTTGCACCTCCGCGCTCGGGCTTTCGACACGCAGGTATTCGGCTTCGAGAGTCAGCGGATTACTGCCTGAAAAAACTAGAGTTAGGTGAGTTTTATCGGGGGAAAGCCTGATTTCATCAGGCCACTCAGCATCAGTCATGGATTACGATCCCCTTTTAACCCGGTTTGGACAAGTCCTTTACCATAGCTGGACTTGTCCCTACCGGCCAAAACCGTCTACAACCCGCGCAGAAAAACAACAATCGGAGGGGTGCCTTGGCCGTGGGTCCAAAAAGCGCTGCAGATCTTAGTATGATCGACCCTTTCGGGCGCGCGGTCAGTTATTTGCGCGTCTCGGTCACGGACCGCTGCGATTTCCGCTGCGTTTATTGCATGTCGGAAGACATGGCCTTTTTGCCTAAAAAAGATTTGCTGACACTTGAAGAACTCGACCGGCTTTGCAGCGTGTTCATCAATAAAGGCGTTAAAAAACTTCGAATTACGGGCGGTGAACCGCTGGTACGTCGCGATATCATGACGCTGTTCCACTCACTTTCCAAAAAACTTGGAAATGGTCTCGAAGAGCTAACCCTTACAACAAACGGCTCGCAACTCGAACGTTATGCACATGAGCTCGCAGCCTGCGGCATCAAACGCATTAATGTATCACTTGATACACTCGATGCTGCAAAGTTTAAGTCAATCACGCGGTGGGGTGATCTTGATCGCGTGCTCGCCGGTATCAAGGCTGCACAAAAGGCAGGGCTTTCGATTAAGATCAACGCCGTGGCACTAAAAGGCGTGAATGATACTGAGATTGAGCCTCTCGTGCGCTGGGCGCATGAAGATGGTATGGATATCACTTTCATTGAAGTGATGCCGATGGGAGATATTGAACCGGATCGTTTCGATCAATATTGGCCGCTCACGGAAGTGAAAGACCATCTTTCAAAAAGCTTCACGCTTTCAGATATTGATTACCAAACAGGCGGCCCCGCACGTTATGTGCGCGCAAGAGAAACCGGCGGCCGCATTGGCTTCATTACACCTTTGACGCATAATTTTTGCGAAAGCTGCAACCGTGTGAGATTAACCTGCACGGGCATGCTTTATATGTGTTTGGGCCAAGATGACTCAGCTGATTTGCGCGCGGCCTTGCGGGCGTCTACTGATAATCATCTCGTATCACAAGCCATCGACAACGCGATTTTACGGAAGCCCAAAGGGCATGATTTTGTAATTGAGCGAACCCATTCACGCCCCGCCGTTACACGGCATATGAGTGTGACGGGAGGCTGATCATGACCAAACCCTATGACGTGATTGTCATCGGCATCGGTGGCATGGGTTCCTCTACGCTTTACGAACTTGCACGTCGCGGCAAACGTGTTCTCGGCATTGAACGCTATGATATCGGCCATTCGATGGGATCATCGCATGGCGAAACGCGCATGATCCGCCTCGCTTATTTTGAAGGCCAATCCTATGTGCCGATGGTGCTGCGTGCGCATCGGCTTTGGCAAGATCTAGGTAAACGCTTCAATACATCGTTGATGGAAACAACAGGCACGCTCGACATCATTGAGCCAGGCCTTGATATTGTTGAGCGCGGCGAAGCAGCCTGTAAGACATTCGATCTGCCTTATGAATTGCTCGATGCTGAAGCGATCATGCGCCGTCATCCGGCCTTCAAGCTACCGAAAGATTATAATGGGTTGTTTCAACCCGATGGCGGCTTCGTGATGAGCGAACGCGCCATCATGACTTTGACGGCAGCCGCCATTGATCTTGGTGCGGATCTTCATCCGCGCGAACGAGTTATTGATGTCGAGCCTTTGCAAAGTGGGGGCGTGCGCGTCAAAACTGACGCCGGCGTTTATGAAGCCGGAAGTGTTGTGCTCTCGCCAGGTCCATGGATTACAAAATTCATTCCCTCGCTCGAAGGCATTGCGAAGCCTTACCGCCAAGTGTTCGGATGGTTTCGGCCATTGAAACCTGAATTGTTTTCACGCACTCAATTCCCGAGCTTCACTCTGAAAATTCCAGAAGGTCATTATTACGGCTTCCCCCTTCATGGGCTTCCGGGATTGAAAGTCGGTGGGCCGCATCATGGTCGAGAGCTTTGTGATCCCGATACTTTAATTCGCGAAAACCGTCCCAAAGATGAGGTCGGCTTGCGTGATTGCCTATCGCGATATCTACCTGACGCCATGGGGCCTGCGCTCTCAATAAAAGTCTGCATCTATACAATGACGCCCGATGAAGATTTCATCATCGATCATCTACCCGGCGCGCCACAAGTCGTCATTGCGTCACCTTGCTCAGGACATGGATTTAAATTTGTAAGCGTGATGGGCGAGATCCTCGCTGATCTTTCACAAGGCAAAAAGCCACCTTATGATTTATCTCCCTTCCGCCTTGATCGCTTTTCTAACGCGCCAGTGACCGGGCATTCCGCGTGACGTCATTTCTTTCAGAAAAGACGGCAGCTCAGGCACGGCGTGGTATCATCGCCATGATTGTTGGCGGTGCTTTTTTTGTCTTCAACGATGTTCTCGTTAAACTCGCGACCTCAACGATTCCGATCGGCCAATTGCTCCTCGTGCGCGGCATATTCGCGATTTCATGTGTTCTTATCGTTATCGCCCTTACCGGCAACCTCAAAAATTTGCGTGCAGCATTAAAGCCGATCGTGATTTTACGGGCAACATGCGAGGTGATGGTCACGCTCACTTACATCACTGCGATCGCGCAATTGCCGATTGGCGATATCACGTCGATCATGCAAGCGACGCCGATCATCATGACAATTCTCTGCGCTATACTAGGCATTGAACTCGTTGATCTGCCGCGTTGGCTTGCGGTCTTTATCGGCTTTGCCGGTGTTCTCCTCATCACGCAACCAGGGGGATCGAGCTTCACGATTTATTCTTTGATTGCGCTCGCCTCCGCCACTTTCGTGGCCATTCGCGATTTGATCACGCGGCGTATTTCGAACGAGATCCCTCCGCAGATCGTGATCCTCACCACAACGATCTTTGCCACTTTTGGCGGTGTGATCCTCGGCGTTGGCGAAGAATGGCGCATGCCAACGCCTGTTGAATTCTCCTATCTCGGCGGCGCAGCAGTCCTCGTATCGGTTGGTAATGCCCTGATGGTTACAGCCTATCGGAATGCTGATATCGCAATCCTCTCGCCGTTACGTTATCTCGTTGTCGTCTGGGCGGCGGGAACAGGAATTTTTATATTTGGCGAGCGACCCGGCCTTGCTGCAATCATCGGCACAATTCTGGTTGTCGGTAGCGGCCTCTTCATGGGCTATCGCGAACAAAGACGTAGCCGGAAAGCACGAAGGGTCGAACAGCATCCTGTTTGATCCTTATCTAGGATACAAATCTGTGGACCTTCGCCGCAAAAAGTGATCCAAAAGCATATCTGACATGCTATAACGCATGCATAATCCCGGATACGTCACGGGGTGCAGAGCTTTGGGGGAAGCCATGCAGGGACTTTTGACGCTTAGTCGATTGATCGACGCCGCGATGACACGCATAGGTCGTACCGTCGCTTGGTTCATTTTCGTTGCCGTTGTCGTTTCGACGGTTAACGCGCTCATCCGCAAGATTTTCAACACGTCGTCGAATTCTTGGCTCGAATTGCAATGGTTGCTTTTCGGTTTTGTATTTCTTCTCTGCTCGCCTTGGACACTATTGTCGAATGAACATATTCGCATCGACATCATCAATTCGAAACTCCCGAGCCGGATGCGCGGATATGTTGAGCTTTTCGGCCACCTTGTTTTCCTCCTCCCCTTTGCGGTGATTATGGTTTTGACAGGCGGGCCTTTTGCGTGGCGTTCGCTGATTGGCAATGAACAATCGAGCAATGCCGGTGGCTTGCCGCTTTGGCCTGCAAAACTTCTTGTCCTTGTCGGATTCATCGCCCTGCTTATTCAAGCCGTATCCGAGATCATCAAGCGCATCGCGATATTAAGAGGCGACCTTGCGGAAACACTCAGCGGCGGTGGCCATCACGCGTCTGCGGAAGCAGAGGCTGAACGGCTTCTCGCGCAAACCGACTTACAAAAATCCTGAACCGCGAAAACCAACGCGTGAATTGAACGGAAGATAAAGCCATGACCGCTTTCATCATTCATAATATGGCGCCGATCATGTTCGCGTCGCTGGTGGTATTGTTGCTGCTCGGTTATCCGGTGGCCTTTTCACTCGCGGCCAATGGTCTCGTCTTCGGCTTAATCGGCATTGAGCTCGGTCTTTTCCATCCAAGCTTCTTACAGGCGCTGCCCGAGCGCGTCTTTGGCGTGATGAATAATGACACGTTGCTCGCGATACCTTTCTTCACCTTTATGGGGCTCGTCTTAGAGCGATCGGGCATGGCTGAAGATTTGCTAGATACGATCGGGCAGCTTTTCGGTCCCATCCGCGGTGGTCTTGCTTATGCGGTGATTTTCGTTGGTGCTCTTTTAGCAGCAACAACCGGCGTTGTTGCGGCATCAGTGATCTCTATGGGCCTCATCTCGCTGCCCATCATGTTGCGCTATGGCTATGACCGCCGCCTTGCCTCTGGCGTGATTGCGGCATCCGGAACACTCGCGCAGATTATCCCGCCATCGCTCGTTTTGATTGTGATGGCTGACCAGCTCGGCCGCTCCGTCGGCGATATGTATACAGGTGCCTTTATTCCCGGCCTCGTTCTCGCGGCACTTTATGCGGGCTATGTTTTCCTCGTCACCATGATCAAACCGGAAGCAGCGCCCGGCCTTCCGCTTGAAGCGCAAACGCTGGCTGATGCCGATGGTAAAGCCCGCCGCACCTCGTTGCTCGTTGTCGCAATCCTTGCCGGCTTAATCGGCTATTTCGTTATTCGTGAAACAGGAACCTCGGCGGGGCCTGACTTTGTTGTGCTCACAATGACAGTCGGCGTGGCGGTGGCTCTCGTGATGGCCGTCCTGAACAAGATCAGCGGCTTAAACCTTCTCTCGCGTATGGCCGAGCAAACCATCTTCGTAATGGTCCCGCCTTTGGGCCTCATCTTCTTGGTCCTCGGCACAATCTTTATTGGCGTCGCTACGCCAACAGAAGGTGGTGCGATGGGCGCGGCGGGCGCGATTATTCTCGCGATCATGAAACGCCGTCTCTCCTTTGACTTGCTACGGCAAGCAACGGAGTCAACAGCAAAACTTTCAGCCTTTGTTCTCTTCATTCTTATTGGCGCGCGAGTGTTCTCGCTCACTTTCTATGGCGTGAACGGACATAAATGGGTTGAAGAGCTTCTAGTTAATCTACCCGGTGGACAAGTTGGCTTCCTGATTTTCGTCAACGCGTTGATTTTCGTACTCGCCTTTTTCCTCGATTTCTTTGAGCTCGCCTTCATTGCGGTGCCCTTGATTGGCCCTGCCGCCGATCATCTCGGGATCGATCTCATTTGGTTCGGCGTTATTCTGGGCGTCAATATGCAGACGAGCTTCATGCATCCGCCCTTCGGCTTCGCGCTCTTCTTCTTACGATCCGTTGCTCCCAAATCAAAATATATCGACAAGCTTACAAAGCGCAGCATGGAGCCAGTCACCACCGAGCAAATCTATTGGGGGGCTGTTCCCTTCGTGGTCATTCAGCTCATCATGGTCGCGCTCGTCATCACCTTCCCGCAAATGGTGATGCATTACAAAAATGGTGGAGTTGTCATCGATGAGAAAAAAGCGATGGAGCAATTCCAACTCGCGCCGTCGGGCGGCGAAATGCCAGCGATTGATATCTTGGCACCGCCAAAGATTCAGTGAGTGTTCTTTGCCGAAATGGAAATGCGCGGTTTAATCTTTCACGCGCATTTCAAGACGAAAACGGATGATACGTAAAACCTGCGCAAGAGCCGTTAGACGTTCCTCTGTCTTTGTTCCGCCGACTCTATTCTCGAAAGCATCAAGGATTTGGTGCTTCGTTGCGCCCGACACCGCAAAAATAAAGGGAAAGCCAAAGCGCTCGCGATAGCGATCATTGAGAGTGTGGAATTTTTTAAATTCTTCATCAGTTAACCGATCAAGCCCTGCACCTTTTTGTTCGCGTCGCGACTCCTCGGCAAGATCACCTGCTTTGGCGGCGCGTCCGGCAAGATCAGGATGTGCACTGATCAAAGCATCTTTCGTCGTCTCAGATGCCGCTAGAACAACATTCTGAAAAGCATTGACGAGCTCACCGTGATTGCCGAAAGGGCGCATTGATGCAGCGCCTTCAGCCACCCACGAAGAGTGTTCGGCAATGTCACCAAACTGCGTGACGAAGTCTTCACGCGAAAGCGCATTGACTTGGGCAAGCGATAACGCGTCACTCATTGCGCTTTAATCCAAGCGCCGAGCTTGGCACGCTCTTCGTCGGTGATGCCCGTTTCATTACCAAGCGGCATCACGCGCCCATCGACGGCCTGCACGAGAATCTGCTGTGCATTTTTTCTGATATTTTCAATACTATCGAGCATCACCGCTTTCGGTGGTTCACCACCCTTGAAGCTCTCATGTGTCGGCTGCGCTTGATGGCACATAATGCAATGTTTTGTTGTGATCGCGAGAACGTCTGCATCGCTCACAGCGCCCGTTGCCGTCTTCGTAGACGGTGCCGTCCACCAAATCGCAATAGCGAGCGCGAGTGCAGCCAGAGGTAAAGTCCAAAAGACTTTAATCGGAATATCGCCCGCATCAATGCGATTGAAGAAATGCCGGATCATAACCCCGGCCACAACAATCAAAGCGACGACCAACCATGATGAGGGGTGCGAATAGAGGAAAGGATAATGGTTTGACACCATCATCAACAAAACGGGCAAAGTGAGATAATTGTTATGCAGCGAACGCTGTTTGCCGATTTTTCCATATTTCGGATCGGGCGTTTCACCAGCCAAAAGCGCGGCGGTCACTTTCTTCTGATTGGGAATGATCACACGGAAAACATTGGCCGCCATGATCGTACCCACCATCGCGCCGACATGAATGAAGGCACCACGACCCGAAAAAACATGGGTGAAGCCATAGGCGGCGCCAACGATCAAAATGAAAACAGCGAGTGCCAAAAAGCCCGTGTGCTCGCCAAGTTGCGAGCGACACAAAAGATCATAAACTATCCATCCCGCGAGCAGCGACAAGACGGAAATCACAATCGCCTTAACGCCCGTCATCGCATAGACATTGGGATCAACGAGATAGACCGACGCGTTCCAATAATATTGTACCGCGAGCAAAGCGAAGCCGGTCAAAAATGTCAGATAGGCTTCCCATTTGAACCAATGAAGATCAGCGGGAAGACTCTCGGGCGCAACGAGATATTTCTCGACGTGATAAAAACCACCACCATGTACAAGCCATGATGTACCAAACACGCCCTTCGCCATATTTTCGCGCGCGCGCAAAGAAAAATCGAGCCAGACGAAATGAAAGCTCGCGCCGATCCATGCGATCCCCACGATCATATGGAACCATCTTATGGCAAGATTAATCCAATCAAGCGCGAATGCCGTCATAGCGAGTCCTCAGTAACGAATTTTATCAGGCTTAGCGGCCCAGGCGGCGAATGCAGCCCGCGCATCATCACGCGGATGATGTTCCATCGGAAGACTGCGAATGGCGGGATCTTTCGGCACTTCATCATAGATGAACGCATCATCAAATCCGATTGCTGCTGCTTCATCGCGCGTGTTCGAATAAACGATACGCGATACGCGCGCCCAGTACGCGGAAGCCAGGCACATGGGGCAAGGCTCGCAGCTTGTATAAAGCGTCGCACCTTTTAATTCGAAATGACCCACAGCCGTACAAGCACGGCGTATAGCGCTGACCTCTGCATGTGCCGTTGGATCATTCGATGATGTCACCATGTTCCAGCCTTCAGCGAGAACAACACCATCGCGCGCCACGAGGGCGCCAAAAGGTCCGCCCTCATTGGCTTCCATACGCTCACGCGACAATGCAATCGCACGCGCAAGAAATCGCTCATCATCATTCATGATCGACCCCGTCCCCTTCTCTCCACGCGGACTCTAACCCGCGAGTCTTTCTTTAACATCCACTGAACCCGTTTCATCGGCATGCTGCAAAGCCTGCCGCCGGATCAGTAAGTCACCAGCGATTGAAGCGGCTATGACCGCGGGCTCCTTACCATAAAGTCCGGGCAATCCCACAGGGCATACCAAGCGCTTCAAAGCTGCCGCCCCTTGCCCGCTCTGCCGCAACCGCGATTCAAACCGCGCACGCTTTGTAGCCGACCCAATCAGGCCAATATAAGCGATATCATTCCGCTGCAACGCCGCGCCCACCAAAGCGAGATCAAGCGGATGCGAATGCGTCATGATAAGGCAGAAGCCTTGATGCGGAATATTGCTGATCTCGCCTATAGGATTATCAACACGCTTGGCGTTGACATTACGCGGTATATGATCCGGAAAAATCTCGGCGCGTTCGTCAATCCATGTCACGGTAAAGGGCAAGGGTGCCAGAGCCATAACAAGCGCGCGTCCCACATGCCCCGCACCGAAAAGATAAAGCGGCGTTGAGGCGTCGTGACGAAGGGAATCACGCTTTGACTGAATGTCTGCACGCATCGACTGGTCAAATATACCTAATTCAATTTCAACCGAGCCACCGCAGCACTGCCCTAAATCCGGACCGAGCGGATAATGTCTTTTTAGGGTACCGGTCGTGCCAGATTTCATAAGGTGAACAGCCTCATTGATGATGGCATATTCAAGCGCACCGCCGCCAATCGTTCCGCTGATCGCGCCGTCTTGTGTAATCATCATGGACGCACCTTCACCCTGAGGTGTCGATCCACGCGCCGCATGAATTGTAACAAGGGCGACCAGATTGTCAGTCACGAGCCGATCGAGAAGC
>RFXE01000180.1 GCA_009921785.1 Alphaproteobacteria bacterium | reverse complement strand
CGCGCGGTTGCCCATCATTGGGGTACATTTCAATTGACGAATGAAGGCGTGACGCGCCCGCCGGAAGATCTACGAAAGGCGCTCGCAACACATAAAGTGGATGAAAAGAAATTTACCGTGTTGCGGCCCGGTGAAGTGTTAAACGCTTAAACTACGTCGCGTTTATTTTTTTGGCTGCACAAGAATATTGATCGTTGTTTCAGGCGAATTCGATTTCTCGCCGAAGATCAAATATTCCTCGATAAAAGCGTCTTTGACGACAATATCTTTGGCATCGAGATAGGCGGTGATCTGTTCATAAGCGCCATCGATTTCATCATAAGACGCAAGATGGACGAAGCGGATCGCTTTACCCGCAATCGTTTCCCCTATCCGCATATCGCTTCCCAAATCGCTGAGCGGGCTTGTCGGCGCCGCAGCGATGGGCAGCATGATGTCATAAGTAAAGCCGGTTTCGCTTGTCTCGACAAAAATCGTCAGCGGATAGCCCGTGACATCGAGCTTTGATTTTTCAGCCGTCGTCTTGAGCTTTGAAACCGCGTCACGGATTTGGTCATAGGCCTTTTCCCATTCGCCTTTGCCGTGAGCAATGAGAGCGGGGCGTGACTCAAGCGTGAGCCGATCCGGCAAAATCACATCGGACGCCGGAGGGGCGACGCTTTTGAACGTGGCCGTTGCACTCGCGGGGGGCGCTGGTGCAGCGGGTGCCGGTGCGGGCGGGGCTTCAAGGGCACCCTTCGGCGTTTCGAGCGGCATGACGACGGGCGGCGGAAGATCTGGCGGCGGCGCCAAAGGCATTTGGTCGATGGATTGCGCCCCAACCGGCAAAAGGCCAAAGCCTAGAGCCAGAAAAAGTCCAAGAATTGGGGCGGGCCGCAGGAACATCGAGGGTGGTTCTCCACTTTCAGGGACTCCAGCCCCTGATTCGTGCCGACGATAGACCAGAGACGGGTCATGGGTCGAGCGCAGGCTTCTTTGCAGGACAGAAACCCTCGCCTGCCCGCGCCTCGCCATGCTATGCCCCGCGCGCAAGGAGTATGATGCGATGACGAGCCCCCTCGCCGACCGGCCTTTTGTGAAAATGAATGGTGCTGGCAATGCGATCACCATTCTCGATTTGCGCGGCACCGCTCTCAGCGTGTCTGCCGCAGAGGCACGCGCCATCGCGCAAAATCGTACCACCGCTTTTGATCAATTGATGGTGATCTTTGATCCGCATTCCAAAGAGAGCGATGGCTTCATGCGGATCTTCAATACGGATGGCAGTGAATCCTCAGCCTGCGGTAATGGTACGCGCTGCGTAAGCTGGCATATGCTTCAGGATCAAACAAAAGATCATCTTGTTCTTGAAACAAAGTCCGGACGACTTGACTGCCGTCGTGAGGCTGAATTTGCATTTACAATTGATATGGGAATGCCACGTTTCGCGTGGCAAGAGATTCCGCTCTCGCGCGCGGTGAGCAACATCGATTATATCGATTTTTCTTACACGACAACAAATGGCAAACTATTGAGCGATCCCGCAGGCGTGAATATGGGCAATCCGCATGCGATTTTCTTTGTTGAGAATGTCGAAGCCTATGCGCTTGATGTGAACGGTCCGATCCTCGAACATGATTCCCTTTTTCCTGAGCGCGCAAATATCTCGCTCGTTCACATTATTGATCGTGGCCATATCATTCAGAAAGTCTGGGAACGTGGCGCGGGTCTCACACTTGCCTGCGGCTCTGGCGCCTGCGCTGCCGTTGTTGCTTCCTCGCGTCGCAATCTAACGGAACGCCAAGTGCGCGTCAGTCTTCCCGGTGGCGATCTCGTCATTCATTATCGCGCGAGCGACTCGCATGTCCTGATGACGGGTCCAGTTGAATTTGAACATCGCGGTACATTTGATGCTGCGCTCTTCAGGGACATCACTCCATGAGCGTCACGCTCGTGACACTTGGATGCCGCCTCAATCTCGTTGAATCGGAGGCGATGAAAGATGCCGCAACCGCAAGCGGTCTATCTGATATTGTCATCGTCAATACCTGCGCGGTAACGGCGGAAGCAGTACGTCAAGCGCGTCAAACCATTCGCAAAATTAAACGCGACACGCCCGATAAAAAAATCATCGTCACGGGATGCGCAGCACAGATCGAGCCTGAGCGTTTTGCTGCGCTTGACGAGGTTACGCTTGTCATCGGCAATGATTCAAAAACAAAACGCGAAACATGGTCAGAGCTCGCGCAATCACTCAGAGATGAAGACCACGCCTACCCGCGCGTGCGTGTTGCCGATATTATGGCTGTTACGGAACATGCCCCGCATTTTGTTTCCGCATTCTCAGAAAACACACGCGCTTTTGTCGAAGTTCAAAATGGCTGCGACCATCGCTGCACATTTTGTATTATTCCCTATGGCCGTGGCGTTTCCCGTTCCGTTCCCATGGGCGATGTCGTCGATCAAATCGCTAAACTTGTCGATGCCGGCCATAAAGAAGCCGTTCTTACGGGTGTTGATCTTACAAGCTATGGCCCTGATCTGCCCGGTTCACCGAAACTCGGCCAACTCGTCAAAGCCATTTTGAAACATGTGCCTGATTTGAAGCGCCTCCGCATCTCTTCAATTGATTCCGTTGAAGCCGATGACGATCTGATCGACGCTATTGCATCAGAATCCCGCTTAATGCCGCACCTGCATCTTTCATTGCAATCAGGTGATGATCTGATTTTAAAGCGTATGAAACGTCGTCATCTGCGGAATGATGCTATCCGCATTTGTACCGAATTGAAGAAAGCGCGACCTGAGCTTGTCTTTGGTGCTGATCTGATCGCCGGCTTTCCGACGGAAAGCGATGAGGCTTTTGAAAATTCTTTACGCTTAGTTGATGAGTGTGACCTCGCATTCTTGCATGTCTTTCCTTACTCACCACGCAACGGAACGCCGGCGGCGAAGATGCCGCAAGTCAAATCAAACATAATAAAAAGCCGCGCTAAACGTTTGCGTGAAAAAGGTGAAGAAGTTTTGGTAAAACATCTTCAAACTCTAGTCGGCACGGAACAGGAAATTCTTGTCGAGCGCGGTGGTTTGGCGCGGACACAATGCTTCACGCCCGTTTATGTTTCAGACCGATTTGAAGCGGGATCGCTCGCTCGCGTAAAGATCGTTGCCCATGACGGCAAACGTTTAACAATTTAAGGAGTGTAAAAATCACCTGCAGCTAAGCGACATACCCGCAAGCTGTAAGCCGTTCGATCATGTGAGGCGAGGGCGGTGCTTCCACCGCTATAGGCGCTTTGTTCTTATAAAGCGGAACCGTGATGCCACGTGCGTGGAGATGCAGCATCTCACCCGTCTCTTTGCCGTCGCCATAAATAGGGTCACCAATAATTGGCCAGCCCATCGCCTGACAATGCACACGCAATTGATGCGTGCGCCCCGTTTCCGGTTTCAATTCAAGCCATGTGAAATCGTCACTACGTCCCCGCACACGCCAATCGGTTTGAGCGGGTAGACCTTCCGGATCAGGTTTCATCCACCAACCACGTGAACGATCCATTTTGCCGAGCGGCATATCGATGCGGCCAGACTCTTCAAGCGGGCGACCCTTCACAATCGCCCAATAGGTTTTTTCCATATGCCCTTCGCGGAAGAGCTTTGATAAATCGTCAAGCGCCTTGCGATGGCGGCCCAATACGAGACAGCCCGATGTATCCTTGTCGAGACGGTGCGCCAGCATCGGCGGCTGCGGCAGACCAAACATCAGATGCGGAAAATATTGTTCGAGATGATGGCCACGTTGTTTCGCATTCGGATGCGCCTCATGCACGGCAATGCCGGCGGGCTTATTGATGACGAGCATCAACGCATCGCGATAGAGAATACGGCCTTGGATCTCTTCAGGTGTCATGGAGGGGCTCTCTAGCCCTTCCGTCTGGGCGAGGAAAGCGTTATCGAGAGGCATGACCGACGGATCCGATAAAAAGCCCGGCCTGATCGCCCGCCTCTTTGGCGGCACATCCGATTCGTCGCCTGATCAGCCAAAAGTGAGCTGGTGGCAAAAGCTCAAAGCGGGC
>RFXE01000179.1 GCA_009921785.1 Alphaproteobacteria bacterium | reverse complement strand
GGTGAACGCGGTGCGGGCGAATTCAAAGAGATCGAATGGGAAGAAGCGCTTACGCTCGCCACACAATGGCTCGGTGATGTGCGCAAGACGGATCCTAAAAAACTCGCTTTCTTTACAGGCCGCGATCAGAGCCAAGGCTTGACCGGATGGTGGGCCACGCAATTTGGCACACCAAATTACGCGGCGCATGGCGGCTTCTGCTCCGTCAATATGGCGGCTGCCGGGCTTTACACATTTGGCGGGGCATTCTGGGAATTTGGCGAACCTGATTGGGAGCACGCAAAATATTTTATGCTCTTCGGTGTCGCCGAAGATCATGGTTCGAACCCGATCAAAGCGGGCATTGGCAAACTCAAAAAGCGCGGCGCGAAATTTGTGTCGATCAATCCGATCAAAACTGGTTACTCGGCCATTGCCGATGAATGGGTCGGCATTCGACCCGGCACCGATGGCCTATTTGTCGGCGCGCTGATTCATGAATTGCTCGCCGCTGGTGAAATCGATGCGCCATCCTTACGCGACTTCACCAATTCAGCATGGCTCGTGCGCGACAATCCGGGCGCTGCCGATCATGGGTTGTTTTTACGCGGTGATGATGGCCAACCGCTTGTGTGGGATGGCAGCAAAAACGCGCCCGCCTCAAGCGCGGATGTGATTGAAACACGCAGCCTCATGGGGCGCTATACACTCCCCGATGGCACAAAAGCGGCGACCTCTCTTCATCTCATCGCTGAACGCTATCTTGATCAATCATGGTCACCCAAAGCGGTTGAAGCGCGTTGTGGCGTACCTGCAAAAACCATCAAGCGCATTGCTGCTGAACTCGCGCATCACGCATTCCGCGAAAAAGTCGAACTCGATGTGCCCTGGACTGATCATTACGGTCGCACGCACAAGAAGATGATCGGCCGTCCTGTCGCGATGCATGCGATGCGCGGCATCTCTGCGCATGCGAACGGGTTTCAAACCTGCCGCGCGATTCATCTGCTGCAAATTCTCTTGGGCACCATCGATGCGCCAGGCGGCTTCCGTTATAAAGCGCCCTATCCGCGCCCGATTCCGCCCGCGATCAAGCCGACAGGCAAACCGGGGCAAGTGTTTCCGAATGAGCCATTACCCGGCCCACCACTCGGCTTTGTCACATCGCCGGATGATTTATTGATTGATGCGGAAGGAACACCGCAACGCATCGACAAAGCCTATTCATGGGATGCGCCAATTGCTGCGCATGGCATGATGCATATGGTCATTACCAATGCCGCCAAGCGCGATCCATACGGCATTGATGTGCTGTTTATGTATATGGCGAATATGAGTTGGAATTCGGCAATGAATGTGCCGGATACAATGAAATATCTGACCATGAAAGATGAGACGACGGGTGACTATGTCATTCCGAAAATCATCTATTCAGATGCCTATGCCTCCGAAATGGTGCATTACGCCGATCTCATTTTACCTGATACGACGTATCTCGAAAGATGGGATTGCATCTCGCTGCTTGATCGTCCGATTTCAGAAGCCGATGGTCCGGCAGATTCCATTCGGCAACCCGTTGTCGAACCTGATCGTGATGTGCGTCCATTTCAAACCGTATTGCTCGATCTCGGCGCGCGTCTTCATTTGCCAGGCATGACCACGGCGGAAGGCACACCGCGTTATCCGGGTGGTTACCAGGATTATATCGTCAATCACGAACGCGCACCGGGCATTGGCCCGCTTGCCGGGTATCGCGGTGTCGATGGCACACTCTCTGGTAAAGGAGCGCCTAATCCCGATCAATTGAAACGCTACATCGAAAACGGTTGTCACTTTTTTCACGAGCTCGCACCCGATCAAAAATATTTCAAGCATGTGAATAAGAGCTATCTCGAATGGGCGACAGGCTTCGGTCTGATTGGCGCACCAAGCGCGATCATTCACCAGCTCTATTGCGAGCCGTTGCAGAAATTCAAATTGGCGGCTGAAGGTCATGGCCCGATCCAACCGCCTGAAAGTCATCGCAAGCGTTTGATCGAAGCCTTTGATCCCGTGCCGCAATGGTACCCGCCTTTTGAAGGCGAGATGATCAATGAAGACGAATTTCCGATGCATGCGGTCACACAAAGGCCCATGGCGATGTATCACGCCTGGGGCTCGCAAAATCAGTGGCTACGCCAAATTCTCGGCCGCAATTGGCTTTACATAGCGCATCAAAAAGCCACTTCGCTCGGTATCAAAGATGGTGACTGGGTAACGCTCACCTCGCATCATGGGCAAATCCGTGCGCAAGCGAAATTGATGAATGGCGTTAATCCCGACACCGTGTGGACATGGAATGCGATTGGCAAACGCTCCGGCACATGGGGTCTTGAAAAAGGTGCGCCTGAATCAAAGCAGGGGTTTCTTCTCAATCACTTGATCTCGGAACTTCTACCCGAGCGCGAGGGCGGCTATCGCTTTTCAAACAGTGACCCTGTGACGGGTCAAGCGGCTTGGTATGATCTGCGCGTGCGTCTCGAAAAAGCAACGGATGCGAACGGTATGAGCGCGCCGCAATTCCCTGATCTCAAACCTTTACGAGCCGCACGATGACCATGCTTCCTGCAACAACCGAAAAGAAGCTCGGCCTTGTGATCGATCTCGATACATGTGTCGGCTGTCAGGCTTGCGCTACATCGTGCAAGGAATGGAATGCGCAAGGCTATTCCGCGCCGCTCGAAGATGAAGATCCGCGCGGCAAAGATCCACATGGGCCATGGCTTAATCGTATTCACGGTTATGAAGTGCTGGATGAAGCGCGTGATGACAGCCGCATCGTGCATTTCCCGCGCTCCTGTCTTCATTGCGAAACACCAGCTTGCGTCACCGTCTGCCCGACGGGCGCCTCTTATAAGCGTAGCGAAGACGGTATCGTGTTGGTTAATCCCGATACCTGCATCGGCTGCAAACTCTGTTCATGGGCCTGCCCCTATGGCGCGCGTGAATATGATGTGAAAGAAGGCGTGATGCGCAAATGCACTTTGTGTGTTGATCGCATCTATAATGAAAATTTGGTGGAAGAAGATCGTGTCCCGGCCTGCGTGCGCGCATGTCCCACAAGCGCGCGGCATTATGGTGATCTGGGTGACCCAAATTCCGCTGTCTCGCTTCTTGTGAAAGAACGCGGTGGTTTCGATCTCTTGCCAGAGATGGGATACAAGCCCACCAATAAATATCTTCCACCCCGCAAGCGTCGCGATCAACCGGAAGAAGGACGCGAAGCCTTACCAAAGAGCGATGGCACTTTGATGGATCGTTTGTTTGCTCTTGCTGATTCATTGCTCTCCGGTCAGGCGGGAGCGCGTTAAATGAATCCCGCCTATTCCGTAATCTTTTTTACGACTGCCTCCGGCGCAGGCTATGGCTTGCTTGCGCTTCTCGGCTTGATCGGTGCGTTGACAGGCGCCCCTTTGCCACCCCTCTTTGCTTTTGTGTCCATCGTGCTCGCACTGGCTTTGATTACAGCAGGGCTTTTGTCATCCACCTTTCATCTTGGTCATCCCGAACGCGCATGGCGCGCGCTTTCACAATGGCGTACCTCGTGGCTTTCACGCGAAGGTGTCGCTGCCATTCTGACTTATCCCCCCGCTCTGCTTTTTGGTCTTGTAGTGTCGGGCCTCTATGACATGCCGCAAGCGATTGCGCCGCTTGGTTTGATCACCGCGCTCATGGCGATGATCACGGTGTTCACAACAGGAAAAATCTACGCCACTCTCACAACTATTCGTGCGTGGAACCAACCACTCACCGTTCCTGTCTATTTGATCTTCGCTTTGGCAACGGGCGCATCGCTTGCTCTCGCTTTGCTTGCGCTCTTTGATTATCGCGTGGGCGTCTTAAGCCCCTTTGCGATGATCGCTTTGCTGCTCGCAGCTCTTATGAAGGCACTCTACTGGCGCGGCATTGATCGCGCTCCGCGTGATCGCACCATGGCTTCAGCCACGGGTCTTGGTGACGGCGTACGCCAATGGGAAACGCCGCATACGACCAAAAATTTCGTGCAACGTGAAATGGGCTTTGTCGTTGCGCGACGTCATGCGGAAAAACTCCGCCGCATTGTTCTCGCACTCT
>RFXE01000178.1 GCA_009921785.1 Alphaproteobacteria bacterium | reverse complement strand
AGCCCAATAAGTTCAATACCAAGCTCGTGCGCAATCTTCGGATCCGCATAAGGATCATGTGCAATATAGCGCATATCAAGCGGTTTACAGATACGGAACATTTCGGCGCCAATATTGCCAACTCCCAGTGAGCCCAATGTTTTGCCAACAAGGCCCACGCCCATAAATTGCCCACGCGTATTAAAACCCTCAGGGCCTTCGCGCGTGATCTGGTCTTTCACCATCAATTTGCCTGTCAAAGCGAGGATGAAGGTCAGAATAGAAACCGCAACAGGCCGCCTCACGCCATCAGGCGTAATGACAAGGGGAATATTGGCCGCGCTACAGGCAGGCACATCAACACTGTCATAACCGACACCGAAACGTGCGACAGCGGCAAGCCGCCCATTTGGATGAATGCTGCTCGCATCAAATTTAGGCATCAGCAATATCAAGACATCGATGTCAGCGACCTGCTCCGCTCGGATCGCCGGACCTGGTTCAAGATAAACAATGTCTACGCCCGGCGTTTGAAAAAGCGGACTGACATCAAAGTCGGGAAACACCGGGGAGCCGTCGGGCTTTTTAAAATCTCCCGAGAGAGCCACACGAAAAGAGTGAGCCATGGCGTACCATCCTATTTTCGTGCGACACAGGCCTTGCGTAATTGATCAATGCCGCTCGACAGCGCGCTTTGTAAAAGCCACACGTCACCTGAGTAACAGATAAAATCAAAACCCCATTTATTATACTCAATACCCGTTTCAACATTCGGTACGAGACGCCCCAAGGCCTTCCCATGTTTGCGGGTCGCTTGGGCAACCTTGTCGATGGCGCTTTTGAATTTCTTATGCCCGAAATCGCCGGGAATGCCGAGCGAACTCGACAAATCAAAATGGCCAACCCAAAGGCAATCAACGCCGTCAAGCGCGGCCATCGCGTCCGCATTCTCGACGCCTTCGGCGGTCTCGATCTGGCAGAAGAGTGTCGTTCTTTTATTTGCGGCTTTCAACCGATCAGCCACGACGCCCGTGCGGGCATAATTGTCATGTGCCACACCCAGTGCTACGCCGCGTTTACCCTCGGGACCATATTTTAAACAATCGAGAATATGGCGCGCCTCGGTGGCATTATTCACCATCGGCAACATAATGCCTTCAGCACCCATATCCGCGATACGCGCGATTTGATCGTAATCTTTCGAAGGCACACGTGCGATCATCGCCACACCGGCGGCCTCAAAATAGCGCACCGCTTGCTTGGCTGTTTCGAACCCAACAATAAAAGTACCAAATTTTGGCTTCTTCGAACGCGAAAGCGCTTTGAGTGTTGATGTTGGCATGGAACCCACTCCCCCCTCATTTATTATTTTAGTAGATGCGATCTTTTGTTTCTCAGAGCGTAGTTATCTGCTCCTGGCTTGGCAAGCGGCCACGGCGTAACTGCCTTATTCCACAAGGTGATGTTCTTTTTTCCTTGGTCTCCGCGTAGATTGTGGCAAGCTTTGCCAAAGAGCTCGCCCTTTTCGGTACGGACCCCGCGTCGGGAAAGCCGCACCCGTCAGAGGCGAAGGAGATGGGACCCATGTCGAACGCCTCAGGTCACCCCCCGATCACGCAGCTGCGCGCGCTTGAACGCCAGATCCTCTGGCTTTCAACCTATATGATCCATAACGCCAATCACATCCGCCCGAATGAAGATGGATTGAAGGTCGGCGGTCATCAGGCGTCCTCGGCTTCACTCGTCACCATCATGACGGCGCTTTGGTTTCATGTTCTGAAGTCCGGCGACCGCGTTGCGGTCAAACCGCATTCAGGGCCCGTCTATCATGCCATCCACTATCTTCTCGGTAACCGCACGCGCGAGGCACTTGAAAATTATCGAAGCTTTGGGGGTATTCAATCTTATCCCTCGCGGACAAAAGACGATGACGATGTTGATTTTTCAACCGGAGCTTGATGAAGGCAATATCTATGAAGCGCTCATAGAAGGATGGAAGCAAGGATTACGCAATTGCTGGTGGATTATTGATTATAATCGTCAGAGCCTTGACGCCGTTATTCGCGAAGGACTCTGGGAAAAGATCGAAACCATTTTTCAAAATTTTGGCTGGGATGTCATTATTCTGAAATATGGATCTTTGATGCAGGCTGCTTTCGCTGAGCCCGGTGGCGATAAATTACGTGACTGGATCGACCGCTGCCCGAACCAGCTTTACTCAGCGCTGTGCTTTCAAGGCGGTGCTGCGTTTCGTAAAAAATTATTGGATGATATTGGTGATCAAGGCGCCGTTACCACGCTTATTGAGAAGCGCAGCGACACTGAGCTGTTGACCTTGATGTCCAATCTCGGCGGTCATGATCTGCCGTTGATTCTTGATACATTCGCGAAAGCCGAAGGTGATCGGCCTAAATGTTTCATTGCTTACACAATCAAAGGCTTCGGCCTACCCTTCCAAGGACATAAGGACAATCATGCGGGTCTGATGACGCCCACGCAGATTGAAACCTTTCAAGCGGAGCTCGCTATTCGCAAAGGGCATGAATGGGATAAATTTGAATCGATTAAAGACTCGCTTGAGGCAATCAAGAAACTCGTCAGTGATCGCGCAGCCGCTCTGAACACGCAGTGGCGCTTAACGGCGCCCGCAGTTGCCGTACCCGACAAGCTTGATTATCGCAGCGAGAAGAAGCTTTCGACCCAGCAGGGCTTCGGCTTTATCTTGCAGGAGCTAGCACGCTCTGAGCATCAACTCGCCAACCATATCGTCACCTGTTCGCCCGATGTAACGGTCTCGACCAATCTTGGGCCGTGGGTCAATCGCCGCGGACTCTTCGCGCATGAAAAAGTAGCTGATCTTTTCAAGAAAGAAAAAATTCCCTCGACCTTTACGTGGGATTTTTCTCCACAGGGCCAACATTTCGAATTGGGCATCGCGGAAAATAATCTCTGCCTTATTCTCGCCGCGCTAGGCCTTTCTCACAGTATGAATGGTGAGAGGCTTATTCCGATAGGGACGCTTTATGATCCCTTCATCGCGCGCTGTCTGGATTCCCTCAATCATGCCTGCTATCAAGATGCCCGCTTTATACTTGTTGCCACGCCATCGGGTGTTACGCTTGCGCCGGAAGGCGGCGTGCATCAATCAATCAGCACGCCTTTGATTGGCATGGCACAAGATGGGCTTGCCTCGTTCGAGCCCGCTTTTGTTGACGAACTCGAAGTGATCTTGCGATGGTCATTCGCCTATATCCAAAAATCACCTCCCCCGAATAAGATTGAAAAGAAAACATCTTGGGTGAGAGAAGAAAGCGGTGGATCGGTCTATCTGCGTTTAACCACACGCCCGGTTGAACAACTTTCACGCGTCCTCACAAAAGACATGGAAGCAGATATCATTGATGGTGCTTATTGGTTGCGCAAACCAGGCCCCAACCCCGATTGCGTTATCATTGCCATGGGCGCTGTGATGTCTGAAGCGATTGAAGCGGTTGGACATCTCGCTGATAAACGACGCGATGTCGGCTTGCTCGCTGTAACATCCGCAGATCGCTTGAACGCAGGATGGACCGCAGCCACAAAAGCGCGCGCACAAGGATATAATGCACCTCCCTCCGCGATTGAGCGTCTGCTCTCAGGCCTTGCGCCCCACACATTGCTTGTTTCTATTCTTGACGCCCATCCCGCGACACTCTCATGGATCGGCGGCGTGCGGGGTCATCGCATGGTGTCCTTGGGCGTCGAACATTTCGGCCAAAGCGGAACCATCAAGGATCTCTATCGTCATTTCGAGATTGATGCACGTGCAATTCTTGAAGCGGTTCAATCCGCAACGCCCGGCAGACCTATCATCTGACCCAGATCACATATGTTAGGCTATGAGAGTCGGAACGGCGTATCCGCCAACCCCTGCCCTGCATTCTTTAAAACAAACAGCGAGCCAGAGAGAGGCGCGGCCTTTAAGGCTTCATCGGAAAGGCCCACGCGCGCCGTGGTGATGTAAAGATCGTTCAGTGTAGGACCACCAAAAGCACAACAGGTCACATTGGGCACGGGCAAGCTGATCACGCGATCAATGTGGCCTTTGGGGTCATAGCGCACAACGCGCCCGCCATCCCATTCGGCATTCCA